>JAXHUV010000062.1:0-11322 GCA_034189445.1 Pseudomonadota bacterium | reverse complement strand
CGTACCCGAAATACCTCGGCCAGCGCCCACACGAATTACTTGGTCAACTTTTTAAAGAGCGTTTGAGCTGCTGCTCAATCAAGGTGGCGTATTCTACATCGTTCCGCTGCCTTGTCAACCGTTTATCTGAAGAATTTTAAAACTCGTTCTCTTCAGTACTTCCAAGACTTCCAATGCTTTCAAACAGTTGCCTTTCGAATCCGGAGCTGCCTGAGTGGCTCACCCCTCGAAAGAGATGCGTATTCTACAGGTGTCAGGAAAACTGTCAACGAGGTTTTTGAATTATTTTATTTAGCCAGTGGCATCTGGAGCTTTCCGGGATTTGCCACGGAACAGCGCACGAACAGGGCCGGACAACGCGTAGATCAAAAATCCGGTAAAGAGTACGGTAGCTGGATCCAGCGCGATCACTACAAACACCAACACGACAAGCAGAATCGCGGCAAAAGGCACCCGTCCGCGCAGATCAAGATCCTTGAAACTTCGATACAGGATACTGCTTACCATCAGCACGCCCGTGCCTCCGACGACAACCATGGTCAACAGGGTTAGCCAGGTCGCGGGCTCAAAGCGATGGAAACACCAGACCATGCCCGCAACGCAGGCTGCCGCCGCGGGGCTGGGCAAGCCAACAAAGAACTTCTTGTCGACCGAGCCAATCTGGGTGTTGAAGCGGGCCAGACGCAGAGCGGCACCAGCCACATAAATAAAGGTGATGGCCCAGCCAACCTTGTCAAAAGCATTCAGTGACCAGAAAAAGGCAACAAGCCCGGGGGCGACACCAAAGGCCACCATATCGGCCAAGCTGTCGTACTCTTCGCCGAATTTGCTCTGGGTGCTGGTCATCCGGGCAACCCGGCCATCCAGACCATCGAGGATCATGGAGACGAAAATGGCAATTGCGGCATTATCAAAGACGCCGTTCGCAGCAGAGACAATGGCGTAGAAACCTGAAAACAGCGAGGCCGTTGTCAGCGCATTGGGAAGCAGGTAAATGCCCTTCCGGCGGACCGGCGCACCTTCCACCAGCTCTTCTTCAACCACTTCCCCGGCTTCTACCTCAAGATCCGGGCCCTGCTTGCCATCGGCGGATTTTCTTTCTTCAGTCATACCCATTACTCACGAAAGCGTTTGGGCGGAGTATATACGAAAAACGCGGCCACCCAGGCCGCGCTTTTCAAAACCGGGCGAAATTCCGCTTAGTTTTTGTCTTTATCCACGATCTTGTTCGCAGAGATCCACGGCATCATGCCACGCAGCTTCTCACCGACAACCTCGATGTCATGGGCAGCGTTCTGGCGACGGCGCGCCGTCATGGACGGATAGTTCATGGCACCTTCGGAGATGAACATCTTGGCATACTCGCCGCTCTGGATGCGCTTCAGTGCGTTGCGCATGGCTTCACGGGACTGCTCGTTGATGATTTCCGGGCCAGTCACATACTCACCATACTCCGCGTTGTTGGAGATGGAGTAGTTCATATTGGCGATACCGCCTTCGTACATCAGGTCCACAATCAGCTTCAGCTCGTGCAGGCATTCGAAGTAGGCCATTTCCGGCTCGTACCCAGCTTCCACGAGGGTCTCGAAGGCGGCTTTAACCAGCTCCACGGTACCACCACAAAGAACGGTCTGCTCACCAAACAGATCGGTTTCGGTTTCATCCTTGAAAGTGGTTTCAATGATACCCGTACGACCGCCACCAATACCGCTGGCATAGGACAGCGACAGGTTCTTGGCGTTGCCGGACGCGTCCTGGAAGATGGCGATCAGATCAGGAATACCACCGCCGTTGGCGAATTCGGTGCGCACCGTGTGGCCCGGCGCCTTCGGAGCAATCATGATGACGTCCAGATCCTTGCGCGGAACGATCTGGTTGTAGTGGATGGCAAAGCCGTGCGCGAATGCCAGAGTGGCTCCCTGCTGCAGATTCGGCTCGATTTCCTCTTGGTACAGCTGAGCCTGGTACTCGTCCGGAGTCAGAATCATGACGACGTCAGCGGCGGCAACGGCAGAAGGCACGTCGCTGGTCTTCAGGCCATAGGCTTCCGCCTTGGCAATCGAAGAAGAACCCGGGCGCAGACCCACGGTCACCTCGACGCCGGACTCTTTCAAGTTGCACGCGTGAGCGTGACCCTGGGAACCGAAGCCGATGATGGCAACTTTCTTGCCCTGGATGATGGAAAGATCGCAATCCTTATCGTAATAAACCTGCATAAAAAACCCCTGTTATTGGTGATAGCCCCGAAAGGCCATAATGTTCAAACCCTGTTTGAAACCGTTATAGACTGAGCACCTTCTCGCCCCGAGCGATACCGGATACACCGCTGCGCACCACTTCCAGTACGCCTGAAGTGCCAATGGCCTGAATAAAGCCGTCGAGCTTATCGCTGTTACCCGCCAACTGAACCGTGTAGACCGAGCTGGTCACGTCCACGATCTGGCCCCGGAAGATATCCACCGTACGCTTGATCTCCGCGCGCTGGGAACCCGTGGCTTTCAGCTTGACCAGCATCAGCTCGCGCTCAATGTGGGCACCCTCGGTCAGATCCACCAGCTTGACGACTTCGATCAGCTTATTCAGTTGCTTGGTGATCTGTTCGATCACCTTGTCCGAACCCGTGGTGGTCAAGGTAAGACGGGACAGAGTCTCGTCCTCGGTCGGTGCCACGGTGAGTGTCTCGATGTTGTAGTTGCGCTGGGAGAACAGGCCAACCACCCGCGACAGTGCACCAGGCTCATTTTCAAGCAAAACAGAAATGATTCGACGCATGATCAGACCCTCTCCGTCTTGCTGAGCCACATATCCTTCATGGAACCCCGGGCAACCTGCATCGGATAAACGTGCTCAAAACGATCCACATAAATATCCACGAATACCAGATCATCTTTCATCGCCAACGCTTCTTTCAGTCCCGCTTCCAGATCTTCCTTCTTCTCAATCCGGACGCCCTTGTGGCCATAGGCCTCCGCCAGCTTGATGAAATCGGGTAGTGATTCCATATAAGACTCGGCATGACGGGACTCGTAGTTCATATCCTGCCATTGCTTGACCATACCCAGAGCCTGGTTATTCAGGTTGATAATCTTCACCGGCAGATTGTACTGTTTACAGGTGGACAGTTCCTGGATGTTCATCTGGATGCTGCCCTCACCGGTAATGCACAGCACTTCGGCGTCCGGATGAGTCAACTTGACCCCCATGGCCGCCGGCAAACCGAAGCCCATAGTGCCGAGACCACCGGAGTTGATCCAGCGGTTGGGCTTGTCAAACTTGTAGTACTGGGCCGCAAACATCTGGTGCTGACCAACATCGGACGTCACGAAGGCTTCGCCGTTGGTCAGGCGACACAGCATTTCAATCACTTCCTGCGGCTTGATCACATCCGGGCTGGTTTCATACCGCATACCGTGGAATGCACGCCACTCGTCAATCTGCTTCCACCAGGAAGCGATTGCATCCGCGTCGGGCTTTTCCCTGGCTTCCGTGACCAGCGACAGCATTTCCTTGAGTACGGCGTCTACCGGGCCAACGATGGGCACGTCCGCGTCCACTGTCTTGGAAATCGACGCGGGATCTATATCGATATGGATAATGCGTGCACCCGGGCAGAACTTCTCGGTGGCATTGGTGACCCGATCATCGAAGCGGGCGCCCACACAGAGAATCAGATCCGAGTGGTGCATGGCCATATTGGCTTCGTAGGTGCCGTGCATCCCGAGCCAGCCCAGGTGCTGTTTATCGCTGGCCGGGTAACAACCAATCCCCATCAGGGTATTGGTGATCGGGTAACCCAGCATCCGGACGAGCTCGGTCAGCTGATCCGACGCCTTGCCAAGAATAACCCCACCACCGGCATAAATAATCGGGCGCTTGGCGGCCAGCAGCATCTCGACCGCTTTCTTGATCTGGCCAGCATGGCCGCGAACGGCGGGGTTGTAGGAGCGCAGCTTAACCTTCCTGGGGTAAGCATACTCATACCGCTCGTTCGGCGTGGTCATATCCTTGGGAATATCCACGACTACCGGGCCGGGGCGGCCGGTGGCGGCAATGTAGTAGGCCTTGCGGATAATTTCCGGGATTTCCTCCGGATGACGGACACTGAAGTTGTGCTTAACCACCGGACGGGAGACGCCCATCATATCGGTTTCCTGGAACGCGTCCTCGCCAATGAGAGTGGACGCAACCTGGCCGCACAGAACCACCATGGGGATGGAATCCATGAATGCGGTAGCGATACCGGTGATGGTATTGGTGGCTCCAGGACCCGAGGTCACCAGTACGGTACCTGGTTTTCCGGTCGCGCGGGCATAACCGTCGGCCATATGAACCGCCGCCTGCTCGTGCCTTACCAGAATGTGTTTGACTTTGTCCTGCCTGAACAGCGCATCATAAATATGAAGGGCTGCACCACCCGGATAACCGTATATGTATTCGATACCTTCATCCTGAAGGGAACGGATCAGCATATCGGCGCCAGACAATAACTCCACGATTTTCTACCCTCTTCTACGAGTGAATGAGCCGGGATTCATCCCGGTTGCCTGGATTCACGGTTTCCCTGCTTCTTTTGAAAGCGGAACCGGCTGCTGCTCCACACCTTGTAAAGAGGTTGTCTCCTGGCCGGCCGCCCTCCTGAGGGTTGCGGAGAACAGCCAGGCAACGGGTTGCACGTCAGCAACGACCATCCCGCGACCAATGCGCGGCACGTTCAGTGTGGTGATTAACGGGGGATACTCGCTCGGGGTTGCCTGCCGTATTGACCCCAGTCTTCAGGCAATCAGTAATTCTGACAGCACGAAATTCCCTGTCAATAGCCGCTGCGGGTTTCCACACCCATACTGGCCGAAGGTCTGCCATACCTGGTACAAATCCGATACAAAGATTTTGAACCAGGCAGAAGAAAATCCGCAGCGGCGGTGGCATGATAGGCCATAATCAATTCAGAAAAAACGGGCCCGGTTAGTCCAGGTTGCCTGCCCGGGAGCAGTGAACATACGCGAGTAGAGCCATGAACAGAAAAACTCTGACACTGATCTTATTGCTGGCCGTTGTGCCAGGTGCCGCCATGGGCACCTCTGTCTATAAATGGACTGATGAAAATGGAGTTATCCATTTTGGCGACCGCCAGCCCACGGGCGCCAAAGCCGAGCGGGTCGATGTTCGCTCCGGCACCT
Organism: Pseudomonadota bacterium; assembly: GCA_034189445.1. Taxonomy (GTDB): domain Bacteria; phylum Pseudomonadota; class Gammaproteobacteria; order Pseudomonadales; family Oleiphilaceae; genus Marinobacter. The sequence goes on along the minus strand of JAXHUV010000062.1, from coordinate 6,145 downwards.
CCACGGACGCTTCCGGCAACCGGCATAGCCCTCAGGAGCGCCTGCGGAATATACAGGAACAGCAAGCGGATGAAGCGGTGCAGCGCCAGGAAACAGCGGCTGAGGAAGCCCGCAGAAAACAACGGGAGGCGAACTGCGCGACAGCGCGCTCCAATCTGGACGTGATTGACCGTAACGCTCGCATCCGGGTCGAAGAAAATGGCGAACAGCGCTACCTCAGCCCGGAGGAAATTGCCGAAAAGCGGGCAGAGTTCGAGCGGATTGCCAGGGAAAATTGCGCGCCCGCAGAGTGAAAATGGAGTTCAGAAGAAAGCTTTCATCTGACCCCGACCTGGATGCAACCCCCGAGTCAGGCATGAAAAAGGGGTCAGAAGAATGCTTTCTTCTGACCCCGGCTTTACCGATCAGGCCTTTGAGAAGTCCAGGTGGTGATCTTTCACCGTACCCCGAATAACGTCACCCGGCCCAAACTCTCCCTTAAGCAGTCGTTGCGCCAGCGGGTTTTCGATCATTCGCTGAATAGCCCGCTTCAACGGTCGGGCACCGTAAACCGGGTCGTAACCCACTTCGGCCAGCAACTCCATCGCTGCATCATCTAGCTCTAGCTGCATATCCTGCTCTTTCAGGCGTTTGCTCAGAGATTCAATCTGAATCCGGGCAATGCCCTGGATCTGGCTCTCCGCCAGCGGGTGGAACACAACCACTTCATCCACGCGGTTAATGAACTCGGGGCGGAAATGGGTACCAACAACCTCCATGACTGCATTCTTCATGGCTTCGTAGTTCTCTTCCCCGGCCTTCTGCTGGATGATATCGGAGCCAAGGTTGGAGGTCATGACAATGACGGTGTTCCGGAAGTCGACGGTTCTGCCCTGCCCGTCCGTCAGGCGACCATCCTCGAGCACCTGCAGAAGAATGTTGAACACATCCGGGTGGGCTTTTTCCACCTCATCCAGCAGCAACACTGAATACGGCCGACGGCGAACCGCTTCGGTCAGGTAGCCACCTTCCTCGTAGCCGACATAGCCCGGGGGCGCGCCGATCAGGCGAGCCACGGAATGCTTCTCCATGAACTCGGACATGTCAATACGAACCATGGCCTCATCGGTATCGAACAGGAAGGACGCCAAAGCCTTGCACAGCTCGGTCTTGCCCACACCGGTGGGGCCAAGGAACAGGAACGAGCCGTTCGGGCGGTTGGGATCGGACAACCCTGCCCGGGAACGACGCACCGCGTTGGACACCGCCTCCACGGCTTCGTCCTGACCAATTACCCTGCCATGGAGCGCCTCCTCCATGCGCATCAGCTTATCGCGCTCGCCCTCAAGCATCTTGGACACCGGAATGCCGGTCCACTTGGAGACGATCTCGGCGATTTCCTCGTCGGTCACCCGGTTCCGGAGCAGCTTCATTTCCATCATCTCGGCCTGGCTGGCCATATCGAGCTGACGCTCCAGCTCGGGGATCTGCCCGTACTGGAGCTCGGACATCCTGCCCAGGTCGCTGGCGCGACGGGCGTTCTCCAGATCAATCCGCGCCTGCTCCAGCCGGCTTTTGATCTTCTGGGAACCGTGAAGAGCGGCCTTTTCGGTATTCCAGACTTCTTCCAGGTCGGCGTATTCACGCTCAACACCGGTGATTACGTCGGACAACTCCGACAGGCGTTTTTTCGACGCGGCATCGGTCTCCTTCTTGAGGGCCTCGCGCTCGATTTTCAGCTGAATCAGGCGCCGTTCAAGGCGATCAAGCGGCTCCGGCTTGGAGTCCATTTCCATACGGATCTGGGAAGCTGCCTCGTCCACCAGATCAATGGCCTTGTCCGGCAACTGTCGGTCGGCAATGTAACGGTGAGACAGTTTCGCGGCGGCAATAATGGCGCCATCGGTGACTTCAACACCGTGGTGCACCTCATAGCGCTCTTTCAGGCCCCGCAGGATGGCGATGGTGTCTTCTTCGCTGGGCTCGCTGACCAGCACTTTCTGGAAGCGTCGCTCAAGGGCTGCGTCTTTCTCAATATTCTCACGATATTCATCAAGCGTGGTCGCACCCACACAATGCAGCTCGCCCCGGGCCAAAGCCGGTTTAAGCATGTTACCGGCATCCATGGAGCCCTCGGCCTTGCCGGCGCCGACCACGGTGTGAATTTCGTCAATAAACAGGATGATCTGGCCTTCCTGCTTGGACAGCTCGTTCAGAACAGCCTTCAGGCGCTCTTCGAACTCACCCCGGAATTTCGCGCCGGCAATCAGGGCACCCATATCGAGCGACAGAACTTTCTTGTCCTTGAGGCCCTCAGGTACCTCGCCATTGACGATACGCTGGGCCAGGCCTTCTACAATGGCGGTTTTACCCACGCCGGGCTCACCGATGAGTACCGGGTTGTTTTTCCGGCGGCGTTGGAGAACCTGGATGGTGCGACGGATTTCATCGTCGCGACCGATCACCGGGTCCAGCTTGCCGGCCTCGGCCAGCTCGGTGAGATCAATGGTGTATTTGGACAGGGCCTGGCGGTTTTCTTCGGCGCTGGCATCGTTGACGGCTTCACCGCCGCGAACCTCATCGATAGCTTGTTCCAGGGCGGCTTTGTCGACGCCCTGCTCCCGAAGTACCCGGCCGAGAGTGCCACGGTCTTCCAAGGCAGCCAACAGCATCAGTTCACTGGAGATATACTGGTCTTTGCGCTTCTGGGACAGCTTATCGGCAATGTTAAAAAGACGGCCCATATCATTGGACATGGCGACATCACCGGCCGAACCTTGCACTTCCGGCAGGTTTTCGATTTCCCGGGCGATTGCCTGGCGAATGCGTCCGGGTTCCGCGCCGGCCTGTTTGAGCAGTGGCTTGATGGCATTGCCTTCCTGATCAAGCAGTGCCTGCATCAGGTGCACGGGCTCGATGAAGTTGTGATCTTTTCCGACCGCGATGGACTGTGCGTCCGCGAGGGCAGTCTGCAACTTGCTGGTCAGCTTGTCGATTCTCATGTGTACTTTCCTCAAATTTCTGTGAATACCTGAGTGCCACAGGCGGCGGATATTCAATTGCTTTGACAGTTAATGTAGGGGCAAGTGGGGGGACTTCAAGCGCGGCCTCGGTGTATTCGTCAGAACATTGACGGCCGTCAGGTTTGGGTTTGGTGCTGGGTGCAAGGCTGGCGCGAGGCTGCTTTCCAGAACACGCCGTGAATACCCCTCCGGGGTCCAGCCTGCAATCGCAGATTGCAGTCGTTCGTCTGTCGCATGAAGCTTCGCTTCATAAACGCTCGGCCTCACCCATGTAGGCTTGGCTGCAGCATCCATGCTGCAGACAGTTCTGGAAAGCAGCCTCGCACCAGCCACCGGACTTTTCAGTAACCGCCTCGCCGCCGCCCATTCAAGCTGGACATTTAACTTGTTAGCCAGACCAGCGTGGCCATCCGCCCGGTTCGACCATCCCTGCGGTACGAAAAAAAACGATCTGGATTTTGAACGGTACACAGGCCACCGCCAGTAACGTTGTAAACACCGAGATGGTTTAACCGTAAGGTGGCGAGGGCATAGATATCCGCCATGAAATGACCTGGCCGAGCGCCTTCGTCTTTGAAGGCGTGGGCGGGTTCCGGATCATGGTTCAAGAAAGCGTCACGGACTTCCGGGCCGACCTCGAAGCGTTCTGGACCAATGGCCGGACCGAGCCAGGCTTGCAGGGTTTCGGGTGCAACGGCCATCTCGCTCACCAGCTTCTCGACAACGCCGCCACACAGGCTTCGCCAGCCGCAGTGGGCAGCGCCGACGACGGTTCCTTTGCGATCAGCAAGGATAACGGGCAGGCAGTCAGCAGTGAGGATGGCGCAGGCGATGCCCGGATGACGGGTGTAGCTGGCGTCGGCCTTAGTAGTTTGTCCGACGTTATTCGGGGCAAGTTCAACAACCTCGGTTCCGTGTACCTGGTTCAGCCAGCCGATTTGGCTGCGATGCAGCCCAGTGGACTCGGCGAGTCTTCGCCGATTCTCTTGCACGTGTTCCGGGTTGTCTTCGACATGAACACCGAGGTTAAGGCTGTTCCAGGGCCGAACGCTGACACCGCCGGCGCGAGTTGTGCTGATGGCCCTCACTCTATCGGGCGTGGACCAGCCCGGTGTCAGGGCGTTATCTTCAATAGTCACGGGTTTCCAGCTCCCGGGCGTGTTTGCGCAGGGTTTCAATCAACGCAACCATGTCCTCGGGCAGGGGTACTTCCCAGGTCACGATTTCACCGGTTTCCGGGTGCTCCAGAGTCAGCTGCCGGGCATGGAGCGCCTGGCGGTTGAATGCCGAGAGGGCCTGACGCAGCTCTTCGGTGGTGCCCTTGGGCAGCCTCAGGCGACCGCCATACATGGGGTCGCCCACCAACGGATGTTTTACATGAGCCATGTGCACCCGGATCTGGTGGGTACGGCCACTCTCCAGTTTGCAACGAACGTGGGTGTGCGCGGCGAAACGTTCTACCAGGCGGTAATGGGTAACCGCCGGTTTGCCGGAAGCAACCACCGCCATTTTTTTCCGTTCCCGGGGGTGCCGTCCGATGGGCGCATCCACCGTCGCGCCCCCGGTCAGGGTTCCGACAACAACGGCTTCGTATTCACGCCCCATGGTGCGGGTCTGCAACTGGTCCACCAGGGAGGTATGGGCGATCAGGCTGCGGGCAACAACCATGATGCCGGAGGTATCCTTGTCGAGGCGGTGCACAATGCCGGCCCTGGGCAGGTTTTCCACTTCCGGCGCATAATTCAGCAGTGCATTGACCAGGGTTCCGTCAGCATGTCCGGCGGCCGGGTGCACTACCAATCCAGCTGGCTTGTTGATGACCAGCAAGTGCTCGTCCTGGTAGACAATATCGAGGGAGATTTCCTCAGCCTGCCAACTCACCCGGGCTTCCGGCTCGGCGTCCAGCTCCAGGCGATCATCGAGCATCACCTTGTCCCGGGGTTTGTGCACTTCTCCGTTCACCGTCAGCGCGCCATTCTTGATCCATGATTGCAGTCTCGAGCGGGAATGTTCGGGCATCAGTTCGGCAGCGGCCTGGTCCAGGCGCCGATCACTCAGCTCCGGCGGAACAACAAAGCTGGCGATGATTCGATTTTCAGATGACATTAAGCCCCCGGGGCCTGTGTGTGTTACGTTTTGGTCAGATTAGTTGAAACAGCGGGCGTTGCTCGGCAGATGCCTCTGCACATGGAGCCACTTCCCCGCTACAATAACCGCCCTTGAATTAATCGACATTATACGGGATTCCGGAATGAGATCAGATCTTCGTTTACTGCTACTTTCCACGCTGGTTGTTCTGGTCAGTGCCTGCGCCTCCAACAAGCAGGAGGAAGTGCTTCCGGAGAAGACGTACTACGACAATGCCCGCCAGGCCATGAACTCCGGCAATTTCAATGAAGCGGAACAAAATCTCGACTCACTGGAAACCTATTATCCGTTTGGCCGCTATGCCGAGCAGGCTCAGCTGGACCTTATCTATGCCCGGTACCAGAACCTGGATCTTGAAGGCGCACGGGCCGCGGCGGACCGTTTCCTGCGGCTGAACCCGCAAAGTGACCACGCGGATTACGCTCTCTACATGCGCGGCCTTGCCTCCTACAACCAGGACATCGGGCTTGGAGCGCGCTACTTTCCGATTGATGTGGCCGCCCGGGATCCGGGCGAGCAGATTCAATCGTTCAGGGACTTCTCGGAACTGCTTAATCGCTACCCCGACAGCCCTTACGTTTCGGATGCCCGCCAGCGCATGATCGCAGTTCGCAACCGGATGGCCGAACTGGAAATCCACGCAGCCCGATACTACATCAAGCGCCAGGCCTACGTTGCCGCCAATAATCGGGGCCGATACGTGGTGGAGAACTACCCGTCCTCGCCGTCCGTCGAAGAAGCGCTGATCATCATGATCGAAACCTATCAGTTCCTGGACCTGAAAAAAGGGGCCGAGGACTCCATTGCCCTGCTTCGTACCAATTTCCCGGACAGCAACGCACTCAATGAAGACGGCGAGTTCGTGGCAGATCTTTTGAAAGAGGAGAATCGCTCGCTCACCAATGTGGTCACTTTCGGCCTGATGGGCGACGAATAGGAACGGAAAGTGGGGTCAGATGAAAATGGGGTCAGAAGAAAAGTTCTTCTGACCCCAT
>JAXHUV010000061.1:0-11491 GCA_034189445.1 Pseudomonadota bacterium | reverse complement strand
ACGGCAGTGTTGGCATCGTTAATACCAGCAACGCTGAAACGCCACTGACCGGCGCCGACAAACCGGTACTGACCGTCGACGTCTGGGAGCACGCGTACTACATCGACTACCGCAACTCCCGCCCGAACTATCTGGAAGCCTTCTGGAACCTGGTTAACTGGGATTTCGTAAACGAAAACCTGGCCTGATCAAAGCTCTGGTTCCAGATATGGTTTGCAGAAACTGTGTTAAAACGCCCGCCCCTGGCGGGCGTTTTTGTGTCCGTCATACCGAAGCAGTTACAATTTAATACAAGCACGCCCTGAAATCTTTAGGAAAATCGCCGATACTCCATGAAGATATCGCAACTCTGAACCATACTTGGCAGCAATGGTCAGGGTGAAGGTCTCAGGCACATTGCCCGAAGCGCGACATTTTAACCCTGAATAGTGCAACCGGAACAAGACAGGCTTGAATGCAGAACTCCTTCGAGGTTAAACATCGCCTGGGCTATCGGATCTTACGGTGGATTCTTGCCGTGGCCCTTGTCAGTGGCGTGCTTGTCAGCACCATACAGGTGATCCTGGATGCCCAGCGCGTTTCCCTGGGTCTGGACAATGACGCAGAGCAGACAATCGCGATGATTAAAGATGCCGCCACCCAAGCAGTGTTCAGCATCGACGCCGAACTCGCCCAGCAAGTAGTGAACGGCCTCTTTGCCAAGGAAGCAGTTTATATCGCCCGCATTGTCCATCCCGACGGCGACCCATTGGGGGCTCGCAGTCGCCCGCTCCAGGAAGCCGCCTTCCGCCCGGTGACTGATTCGATTTTCGACGCCGAGCGCCTGTACCGGGAGCCGCTGTTCCGTAAGGGCAGCCCGGAGAACATCTATGGCTACCTCGAAGTACACTATGACACCGCACCGGCGGCGCGCACCTGGCTGGACAGGGCGGTGGCCACCTTCGCTTCCGGCATAGCGACGACTCTCATCCTCGGGATGGCGCTGTTCTATGTTTTCCATCTGTTCCTGACGCGACCGCTTCTCAAAATTGTCCGTTCCGTGAAACAGGTGGACCCGGCCCACCCGGATGATCGCCTGGTCGCCGCGCCATCCGGCCACCAGAGCGACGAGCTTGGTCTCTGGGTAAACGCCACCAATAATCTACTGGTCGCCATTGGTGACAGCCGGAAACGCCATCTCGAGGCAGAGGATCGCGTCAGCCGCCTGTCCCGGTACGATCAGCTCACCGGCCTGCCCAGCAGGGATACCTTTATGGAGTTGCTGGTGCGGGACATTGAAGCGGCCAACAAACACAACTCACAACTGTCCCTGATTGTCTGTGGCATCGACGACTTCAAATCGCTAAACGAGCAATATGGTTTCCGGGCTGGCGATCTTATTCTGCAAACAGTCGCCGACCGGCTGACCAACCAGCTGGATCATACCCGTTATACCATTGCACGCCTGGGCAGCGACCAGTTCGTGATCGTTCAGAAAGGACTCCGGGACGGGTTCCAGGCAGCAAGCACGGCTGAGCGAATTCTTGCCTGTATCAGCGCACCCATGCTGATTGAAGACCAGAGCATTTCACTGACCGCGACCATCGGAATTGCGTTGTACCCGTCCGACACCAACCAGGCGGACCGGCTGCTTCAGAGTGCCGAACAGACCATGACCCTGGCCAAGCATAACGGCCATAACCACTTCCAGTTTTACATTGCCAGCATTGATCAGGAAATCCGGCAACGGAAACAACTGGAAAAAGACCTGTCCCAGGCACTGGCCAACCACCAGCTGCACCTGGTTTACCAGCCCCAGATCAACCTGCAGAGCAAGCGGGTGATCGGCGCCGAGGCATTGCTGCGCTGGCAACACCCGACTCGAGGCATGGTGCCTCCCGACATTTTCATTCCGGTAGCCGAAATGAATGGCTCCATCGTTGAAATCGGCCAGTGGGTTCTCGACCAGGCCTGCTGGCAAGCAGCACGCTGGGCATCGGATGATTCTCCGCTGCGCATTGCCGTAAACCTGTCGGCCGTTCAATTGCGCCAGGAAACCATCGTCGATGACATTCTCGATACTCTGCAACGACACAGGATTCCTGCCGGGCGACTGGAACTTGAGGTGACCGAAACCAGCTTCATGACTAACCTTTCAGACGCCGTGGCCAAGCTCCACAGGCTGAACAAGGCGGGAATCAGCATCGCGGTGGACGACTTCGGCACCGGCTACTCCTCCCTCACCTACCTGAAACAAATGCCAGTCCAGCATCTGAAAATCGATAAACAGTTTATCCAGGACCTGCTGGTCAATGAGGAAGACACACGAATCACCAACACCATCATCGACCTTGGCAAGAGTCTCAACCTGTCAGTGGTTGCCGAGGGTGTGGAAACCGCGGAACAGGAATACTACCTGAGCCAGCGCGGCTGCCAGATGGCCCAGGGCTATTTTTTCAGCAAACCTTTGCCGCCGCGTGAATTTGAAACCTTCGTGAAAGGTTTCCACGAGCAAATCGTGGAAAATCATGCCTGACTTATTAACCTGAGATGCCTGACCTATTAACATGAGGAATTGCCATGGGAACGACCATTATCGGCCTGATCGTCATTGCCGTCGTTGTTTTCTACCTGGTCTTTATCTATAACCGCCTGGTTTCCCTGCGCAACCAGTTCAAGAACGGGTTTGCCCAGATTGATGTTCAGCTGCAGCGCCGGCACGACCTGATTCCCAACCTGGTGGAAGCAGCCAAAGCCTATCTGACCCACGAGAAAAGCACCCTCACCCAGGTGATGGAAGCCCGCAATAATGCGGTAAGCGCCCAGCAAGATGCCGCAAAGGATCCCGGTGACGGAACCCGGATCCAACGCCTGGGCAGCGCCGAAAATCTGCTGACCAAAGCTCTTGCCAATTTTTACGCCGTGGCGGAAAACTACCCGGAGCTCAAGGCCAACGAAACCATCCAGCAGCTGATGGAGGAACTGTCCAGCACCGAGAACCGCGTCGCCTTTGCCCGCCAGGCCTATAACGACGGCGTGATGAGCTACAACATTTTCCGGGAACAGTTCCCCAACAACGTCATTGCCGGTATGTTTGCCTTCAAGGAAACCACGCAACTGGAACTGGAATCACCGGAAGCCCGCCAGGCACCGAAAGTGGCCTTCTGAGGCCCCGAGGCATGGCTCATCCCGGCTTCTTCCAGCGCCAGGCCCACGCCCGGCGCAACACCAGTCTACTGGTCTTCCTGTTCCTGACGGCGGTCGCGTTTATTACGCTCGCCGTCTGTCTTGTCGGCTATTTGGTGACCCGCAGCGAGTCGTCCGGTCTCGCCTTCCAACACTGGTTACTATCCAATCATGGCCTTTTGACGGCCGTTACCGTTGTCACACTGATTGTTCTGGGTTCACTGCTCCGCTGGGTTGATCTGGCCGGCGGTGGCGACAGGGTTGCCAAAATGGTTGGCGCAAGACCGATAGATCCGGACACCCGGGACAGTGACGAGCGCAAACTACGCAACATTGTCGAGGAAATGGCCATTGCCAGCGGTGTTTCAGTCCCGGAACTCTATGTGATGGACCAGGAAACCGGCATCAATGCCTTCGTGGCGGGCTATACGCCCGGCGAAGCCGTCATGGTCGTCACCCATGGTGCCATTATCCAGTTATCGCGGGACGAACTCCAGGGCGTGGTCGCTCATGAATTCAGCCATATTTTCAATGGAGACATGCGGCTGAATGTCCGGCTTATTGCCCTGCTTGCCGGCATCCTGATGATCGGCCAGATTGGCGGCTTCCTGCTCCGGGCCTCCTTCTATCGTGGCCACCGGGCGGGCCGCTCGCGGGACGGGCGGGCCCAGGCGGCCATGGGCATCATTGGTCTGGCCCTGTTCGTGATTGGCTATGTAGGGGTTTTCTTCGGTCGACTTATACAGGCAGCGGTGTCCAGACAGCGGGAGATGCTGGCGGATGCCTCCTCCGTTCAGTTTACCCGTAACCCCGAGGGCATCGCCGGCGCCCTGTTCAAGATCGGCATGAAGGGCGGCTACCTGGACACCACCAGCCACGCCAGCGATATGAACCATATGTGCTTTGGCGAGAGTGCCCGAATGAAATTTACCTCACTGCTGGCGTCCCATCCGCCGATCGACGAGCGAATCAACGCCATTCAGCCGGGCATGCTGGCCAGATTGCGCAGCCGGCTTCGGGATACCGAGCCAGGTGCCGACCTGTACCGCGGATCTGCGCCTGCACCGGAAGCGGGAGCAGCGGGATTCAGCGGCGCGGCATCCGACATCCTCGGGCCGGTGACCGGCAAGAGCGGGAGAACCTCGCCACTCGCATCCAGCCCGGAGAAGGCCATAAAGCCTGCCCGGAAATTTTCGGATCAGGTTGGAACCATCAACCGGCAAAGCGAGGATTTCGCACTGCGCTTCCTGGAGCGTCTGCCAGCCACCTTCCGGAACCTGCTCTACACCCGGGCGGGGGCCGCACAGCTTTGCTACGCCATGCTGATCAGTGAACTACCACGCCCACAGCAAACCGAACGACTGGACCTTCTGCCGGCTCACCCGGTATTGGGCAGCCAGCCGGACCTGCTGGAAAAACTGCTGCCAGCCCTGAAAACCATTGGCGATGGCGTCCGCTTTCCGGCCCTGGAGCTGGCCATGCCGGCGCTGCGCAAGCTGGACCCGGAAGAGCGGGAAATGCTGATCACCAATGTCCGGAAACTGGTGGCAGCGGATAACCGGGTTACCCTGTTCGAGCTGGCCCTGACAAGTTTCCTGTCCCGCCATCTGGGCGATGAAGCGGCTCGAGTGGTGCCGGTTCGCTACAGGAGCTACAAACCGGTTATGCCGGCCCTGCAGCGACTTCTGAGCCTGCTGGCGCGGGCGGGCTCAACATCCCAGGCCGACTCCGAGGCCCTCTACCGTGAGGCCATGGCTGGCTTTATGAGCAGAAAGGAGGGTAGTGAGCCGGTTCTGGAGAAAGTCACCATGCGCCAGCTGCGGGAGGCGTTGACCGCGCTGAATGGCCTCTCGCCCCTGCTGAAACCGGCAATCATTGATGCCTGCGGGCACTGCATTACCCGTGACGGCAAGGTGGACACCCGGGAATACGAACTGATGCGACTGGTGGCGGACCAGATGGACTGCCCGATGCCGCCACTGGCGGTCTGACCGGTTACTGGACCCGGGTGTGCCCGCCTTCAAACAGCGTATCGACGGTCGGACGCTGCTCTCCTGTCGGGATACCCAGCTTCTCACGAATGTTCAGATTCACATCCCATAGCTGATTGAACTTATCAGAGGTAGCTGCAACGGCTTCCTGCTTGCCCAGCATGATTTTCGGGCGCAGGAACACCAGCAGGTTACGCTTTACCCGACGCTCCGACTCCGATGAGAACAGGCGCCCGAGATACGGAATGTCACCCAGCAAAGGCACCTTGCTTTTATTGACCTGATAATCATCCCGGGTCAAACCGCCCAGCACGATAGTCTCGCCGTCATCGGCAAGCACCGTGGTTTTGATTTCACGCTTATTGGTAACAATATCCGAGGCATTCTCGATACTGTCCGCCACGCTTTCCGTGGTCTGTTCTACCACCAGACGTACCAGGCCATCGGCGCTGATGGTCGGGGTAACCTTGAGAGTCAGACCAATATCGCGACGCTCGATGGTGGTAAACGGGTTAGTGGTGCCATCGCCGGTGACTGTGGACTGGCCGGTACGGAATGGCACATTCTGGCCCACGATAATTTCCGACTCCTGGTTATCCAGGGTAATGAGGCTGGGTGTCGAAAGAAGGTTGGCGGCAGCGGAGGTGGAAAGCGCCTGCAGAAGAATGGCCCAGCTTACACCGTCCTGGTTTCGTTCGCCGGCTCCGATGGTAATGCCTCCCGTGGCGGGCGTAATGGCCGATCCGGCGAGAATGGTGCTCAGCACATCACCCAGGCTGCGACCGACGTTGCCGAAGTTGCTGCCGACTACCGGTGTGGATCCGCCAGACTCATCACCCACGGCAACCTGTACACCCAGATCCTGGCCCAGTTCATCACTGATCTCGACAATCGCCGCCTCAATCATGACCTGGGCACGGCGGACATCCAGTGCAGCGACAATCTGCTCGGCTTCCTGCATCAAGGACGGCTCACCGCGAACCACCAGCGCATTCAACCCCTCATCCGCAAACACGGCAAAACTGCTCTGGGGTTTGGCACCGCCCGAGCCGCCCGAACCCGTACCCTCTTTAACCAACTGGCCCATAACACCCTTGAGAATCTCGGTCAGGTTTTTGGCATCGGCGTGTTTCAGCCTGATGACCTTGGTAGTGCCGCCGGTCGCCGATGGCTGATCCAGTTGCCGGATCAGGCCGCGCATCTTGTCCCGAAAATTTTCATCGCCCCGCAGAATAAGCCGGTTACTGCGCTCGTCCGCAGTTACACTGTATTTTCTGGCGGCATTATCATTGCCGGACCGCCCCAGTTCATCCGGGGCCAGTTCCTGCAGCAGAGTCACCATATCACCCACCCAGGCTTCCTGAAGCTGGATAACCTCAACCTCGTACTTCGACGGACTATCCAGCTCCCGGACTATCTGCTCGATACGCTGAATGTTCGATGAGTGATCGCTGATAATCAGCGCGTTGGCGGCGGCAACGCCGGCCAGGTGGCCGTACTTGGCCACCAGCGGACGCAGAATCGGCACCAGTTCCAGCGCACTGGCATTATCAATCTGTATTACCCGGGTAATCAGCTGTTCAGACGGGATTGCCGGGAAGCGTTCAAGGGATTCCGCCGACTGCTTGGCGTCAACCTGCTGCACCACCTTGATCACTTCCTGCCCGGGAATGGCGGTAAACCCGTGAACATTCAGAACCGCCAGGAACAGGTCGTAAATTTCATCCTTGTTCATGGCCGCGCTCGAGAGCACGGTTACCTTGCCCTTCACCCTCGGATCCACCACAAAACTGTACCCGGTAATATCGGCCACCTGGGTCACAAAAGCCCGGATATCGGCATCTTTAAGATTCAGTCGCCATGTCTCGGCCTCCTGTCCGTGCGCCATGAGCATAAAGGGAAGAAGAACAAGCAGGACAAAGGCCCGCAAAAGATTGGTCTTGTGGTTATACATCTGGCGATTTCGTCCTGTTTCAATGAACCCGATCAGCGCCACTGTTCGGGTATGGCATAACTGATGGTGAGGATGGATCCGTCACGCTCTATTTCTATCTCCAGTTGGGCCTGGCCGCGCCAGCTCTCAAGCAGGGCCTTGTCCTGGCTGATATCCCCCAGGCGCTGACCGTTGATGGCGGTTATCACATCACCGGCCTGCAGGTTGACGGCATTCAACATGGCATTGGAGCCGTTGTACACATAGCCGGACATGCCTCCGTCATCCACCGGGCTCAACCCGAAAGGCGCCAATGCGGCAGTACCCCGGCTGTCAATCTGTTGGCGGGCGCTGGCCAGGAACGCATCCGGTGATGATTCTGCCGGTTGGGTGGCCACTTCCGCAACCAGTTCCGACAGTTGTTCCTCGAAAGCCAGGGATTCGTATCGTCCGCCCCGACGAATCAGAATGCGCCCGTGCTCCACCTCCGCCAGCTCGGCATTGCCGGGCAGCATTTCCCCGACCCGGTAATAAGCCGTTTCACCATTGCTGCCCGCAACTATAGCACCGGAGCCCTCCGGGCGCTGTGCCACCAGCACCCCTTCCAGCCGAAGCCGAAGGCGAGTTTCCGGAGCCGAGCGGCGAACGGCTTCCGCTACTTCAACCTGTCGCTCCGAACGCCCGAAAAAATCGTAGACCGCTATGGAGGTGGTCAGTCGATGGCCCGCTGCCATGCTTCCGGCTGCAGCAGCAGCGGCGGGAACCGGCCTGTCATCCCAGGCCAACAGCCAGGTCATCCGGGCAAGCGTGACAGCCAGATAAACCACCAGCACTAGCAGCAGCAGGTTGGCCAGGCCCCGGGAAATACGGCCCTGGGCCGGAGTACTCAACAGAGCCATGCTATCGCGCCCCCGGCACAAGAGGCTGTTGCACCCGGAACACAACATCTCCCGGGCTGGCGGAATCCGGCCAGGCCTGGCCGGCAAGATCCACCATTCGCTTGTAGACACGCAGTTCCATCATGCCGTTCCACAGCAGGGATGCATCCGCAGCCGGGCCCTGTCCACCCTGCTCCGACACAGTCAGGGCAACACCACCCGGGGTGGTGGCCATGGTCGCCTGCATGGGTGGAAATTCTGCCTGCCCCCGCTGGTCACCCATTGGCCAGGTCACCAGGCCGCCATCCCAGCGCCCCAGACCTTCAGCCCGGGTAATCCGGTTATCGGCCCAGGCCAGAGTCAGCCGGTCGATCATAACCTCGCCTTCGATCATTGCACCGCCGCTCTGGCGGACCAGATCTTCAAACTCGGCCACCATCACCCGCCCGTTGGCATTCAGCCGAGCGCTCGCCGGCCAGCCGATAGTAACATTGCCGTTGAGCGAAGATTGTGACGATTCCACGGAAATTCCGGCTGGCCATTCGAGGCTGGTGACAGAGGGCATGTGAAGACGCCAATCAACACGCAACGGAAAACCGGCAACGACAACCCCGGCCTCTCCGTCCCAGAGTTTACCGGCAACCTGTCGAACCTGCACTTGAGGCGGCAAAGGCACCTGGGCGGAGACCTGCTGCCAGACCCATCCGGCAGGTACCAGAAATACCAGTGCCAGCAGATAAACCAGAGCGCCCAGCAACAGAAGCAGAAGCACCTTGCCGGGGCGAACAAAGGATTTGGGTTCAGCGTCACTCATTCAGCGTTGCACAGGTAATGGACCGGGAACCGAGTCTAGCAAAGGCATGGGGCAAGTTCATGACAAAAACACAAAAACCCCGCGTTGGCGTGAACCAGCGCGGGGTTTTCGTGATCAAGCGGACCACGCTTCTTTTTTATCGGATCAGAAGTTAATCAGATCGGAAGCATGGCGAGGCTTCGGGCAGGCACTACATCATGCCGCCCATGCCTCCCATTCCACCCATGCCGCCCATGTCCGGCATACCGCCGCCGGCTTTGTCGTCTTCCGGCTCATCCGCAACCATCGCCTCGGTGGTGATGATCAGGGACGCGACGGAAGCGGCAGCCTGCAGCGCGGAACGGGTTACCTTGGCAGGATCCAGGATACCCATTTCCAGCATATCGCTATACTGCTCGGTAGCGGCATTGTAGCCAAAAGAGCCCTTGCCTTCACGAACCTTGGCAACCACCACGGAAGACTCACCGCCTGCGTTGTAAACGATCTGGCGCAGCGGAGCTTCCATGGCACGGCGCAGGATGTTCACACCGGCTTTCTGCTCTTCGTTGATGGCGTCTACCTTGTCCAGCGCCGCGATGGCACGGATCAGGGTTACACCGCCGCCCGGTACGATGCCCTCTTCCACCGCAGCACGGGTGGAATGCAGCGCGTCTTCAACGCGGGCCTTCTTCTCTTTCATTTCCACTTCGGAACCGGCACCCACCTTGATGACGGCAACACCGCCAGCCAGCTTGGCAACACGCTCCTGCAGCTTTTCCTTGTCGTAATCAGAGGTGCTGTCTTCCACCTGCTTGCGGATCTGCTCAACGCGAGCTTCGATGTCCGCCTGTGCTCCAGCACCATCAATGATGGTGGTGTTTTCCTTGGTGACGTTAACACGCTTGGCCGTGCCCAGGTCATCCAGGGTAGTGTTCTCAAGGGTCAGGCCGACTTCTTCGGAAATCACGGTTCCACCGGAGAGAATCGCGATGTCCTGCAGCATTTCCTTGCGACGGTCACCAAAGCCTGGCGCCTTCACGGCGTTGACTTTCACGATGCCGCGCATGTTGTTGACCACCAGCGTGGCAAGCGCTTCGCCTTCGATATCTTCCGCGATAATCTGCAGCGGCTTGCCCGCCTTGGCGACAGATTCCAGTACCGGCAGCAGTTCGCGGATATTGGAGATTTTCTTGTCGACCAGCAGGATGTACGGGTCTTCCAGCTCGGCGGACATGTTGTCCTGATTGTTGATGAAGTACGGAGACAGGAAGCCACGGTCGAACTGCATACCTTCGACCACATCCAGTTCGTCTTCCAGGCCACGGCCTTCCTCAACAGTGATAACACCTTCCTTACCGACTTTTTCCATCGCATCGGCAATAATCTTACCGATGGTCTCGTCGCCGTTGGCGGAGATGGTGCCGACCTGGGCAATCATCTTGCTGTCGTCGCAGGGCTTGGCCATCTCACGGATCGCCTTCACAGCTTCCGTAGTGGCCTTGTCGATGCCACGCTTCAGGTCCATCGGGTTCATGCCGGCGGTAACGGCCTTCACACCCTCGTTTACGATGGACTGGGCCAGAACGGTTGCAGTGGTCGTGCCATCACCAGCCGTGTCGTTGGTCTGGGAAGCCACTTCCTTCACCATCTGCGCGCCCATGTTCTCGAACTTGTCTTTCAGCTCGATTTCCCGGGCCACGGAAACACCATCCTTAGTGATGGTCGGCGCACCGAAGGACTTGTCCAGAACCACATTACGGCCTTTCGGGCCGAGGGTCACTTTAACCGCGTCTGCCAGTACGTTGACGCCTGCGACCATACGCTTACGCGCGCTATCACCGAATTTAACGTCTTTTGCTGCCATGTCTTTTATTCCTGTTCGTTAAACCGAAGTTATTGAATCAATCGGATTAATGAGAGCTCGTGCGATTCGCCTAAGCGATCACTCAAGCACGCCGTAAATATCGTTCTCGCTCATGATGAGGAGCTCTTCGCCGTCAACTTTGACGGTGTTACCGGCGTACTGACCGAAGACCACGGTGTCACCCACCTTGACCGCCAGTGAGCGGGTTTCGCCGTTATCCAGGATGCGACCGCTGCCAACGGCAACCACCTCACCCTGGGAAGGCTTCTCTTTAGCGTTACCCGGCAGCACGATGCCACCCGCGGTTTTCTCTTCTTCTTCCTTACGGCGCACGACAACACGATCGTGTAGCGGACGAATTTTCATCGCTCGGTTTCTCCAATAGTCAAATTAATGTGGCAATGACATTGTTGATGTAGGTCGGATTAGCGAAGCGTAACCCGACAAATTGCCCGGTCTGATAACCAACTGTTTCCAGTGGAAATCAGCCCGCAGCGAACTTGTGGTTTCTATCTGGGGTAGCGGGCAGGTGTTTTCAACACCCCGGAGAAAAAATTTTCACTTTTTTTCAATCTGGTCCCGATCGGATTCAGTCTCGTCCCGATATTCACCTTCGATGATATCGCCGTTACTGTCCCGACCAAACGGATTCTCCCGGCCAGCAAACGGATCCTGCCCGAACGGGTCGGACCCGCCACCAGCGCGGAAACGGAAATAGACCCCCTGGCTTCGGCTTTGGCCAGCGACCACCATGCGCTTGAGCACCTGCGCTGCGAGCCAGTGTCGGGACCCCGGAATCAGACATAGGAAGCCGACCGTATCGGTGATAAAGCCCGGCGTCAGCAACAAGGCGCCGCCAACGGCCAG
>JAXHUV010000060.1:0-11506 GCA_034189445.1 Pseudomonadota bacterium | reverse complement strand
GTTTTGTATGACGAGCCACGATATTATGCGTAACTAGTTGTTTCAAAATAAACATTCGATTCCCTTCACCCGCTCCAGCTCTTATCTTCTCATACTCCCCTGCTTCATCCGTAATATCTTTTGCATCATACGCTTGCGAGTCTTTGGGCCTTCATGGTGAGGGTGCCTGGTTTTCGGTGGCCGCGTCGCGGTACCGGTAAGTCTGAACGTGGGTTAGTGCAGCTTGAGTCTGGGATGCATCGCCCGGCTGATTCGGTCCATCAGCCAGATAATGCCGGTTCGCACTATGCCATGCAGCGCGACCTGGTGCATCCGGTAGAGTGACAGGTAGAACAGGCGGGCCACCTTCCCCTCGATATACATACTTTGGCCGGACAGGTTGCCCATCAGGTTGCCGACGGTGGTGTAGCGGCTGAAGTTGATCAGCGAGCCGTGGTCCTTGTACACGAATGGCACGGCCTTGCCGCCATCGAGCCGGTTGCAGAGCGTTTTGAACAGGGTATCGGCCTGCTGGTGAGCTGCCTGGGCGCGAGGCGGTACTGGCCGGTCGGAATCCGGTTGCGGACAGGCGGAGCAGTCGCCAAGGGCAAAGATGTCGGTATCCTGAGTGGTTTGCAGGGTCTGTTCCACGACCAGCTGGTTGCTCCGGTTCACCTCCAGGCCTTCCAGCTCGGCCAGGAACGCCGGGGCCTTGATGCCGGCTGCCCAGATGGTCATTTCCGAGGCTAATTCGGTACCATCTTTCATGATGATGCTGGTTTGCCGGACTTCACTGACCGGCTGGCCGGTGAGTACCTGGACATTCTGCCGTTCAAGCTCGCGGGTGGCCGCCGCCGAAAGACGGACTGGCAGGGCGGGCAGAATCCGGTCCGCAGCCTCGATAACGGTAATCGAGATATCCGAGGCTTGAAGGTGACTCATGCCGTACACCGGCAGTTCCCTTGAGGCCAGTCGCAACTCGGCGGCCAGTTCGACACCCGTGGCGCCAGCTCCGATGATGCTGATATTCAGTGTGTGTTCAGCCCCTTGCAACGCCTCGTGATTCTTGCGCAGAAAGGCATTGAGCATCAGGTTGTGGAAACGCCGGGCCTGCTTGAGGCTATCCAGGAACAGACAGTTGTCCTGAGCACCGGGGGTGCCGAAATCGTTGGCGGTGCTGCCCACGGCAATCACCAGTGTGTCGTAGCTGACGTGCCGTTCCGGTACCACTTCCACCCCTTCCTCGTCGAGAAACGGGGCAATGATCAGTTTTTTGGCGGCACGGTCCAGCCCGCTCATCCGGCCCAGCTGGAATTCGTAATGATGCTTCCGGGCGTGGGCCCGGTAGTTGATCTCGTTGGCGTTGGCGTCCAGGGAGCCGGAAGCCACTTCGTGCAGCAGGGGTTTCCAGACATGGGTCAGCCCCGCGTCTACCAGAGTAATCCGGGCCTTGTGCTGCTTGCCCAGTTTGTTGCCCAGGCTGGTGGCCAGTTCGAGACCGCCGGCGCCGCCGCCGACCACAACAATGTGATGAAGGTTATCCATAACAATCAGACCTGTCAGTGAAGAGAGCCAAGCGCTCTTCCCGGAAAACGCTTGGCTGTCCTCGCTGCCAACCAGGCTTGCCCACGGGGTTAAAAAAAGAGGCAAGGCAGAGTCTGGGCCGGTCGCTAATGTTAACGTGGCCAGGACCGCAGGCACAATTCCACTGAAATGCCGCTATCCGACGCCCAACCCTAGCAGCCTGTCGGACTTAAGCAATCGTCACGAGCAAGGTGGGAAAGCGAGCGCAGATTTTCTGGATTTTGAGGCGCATAGTGGTTCTATGCAACGAAAAAGCCGGGAAATATGAGCCGTTTTCCCACCGGCGCAGTAGATTAGCCTTAAGTCCGACAGGCTGCTAGTGCGGACTCAGTGGCGGGTGCGAAAGTCATCCAGAATGGCAGCCATATCGTCGCCGAGATCCCGAATCGTTTGCGGGTCCAGTTTGCGCTCACCCATGACCCTTAGACCCATGATCTGGGCCTGGAGCAGCCGGGCAAGGCGGCCGCAATCCACCGACTGAACCAGCTCGCCCCTGGCACTGGCCTGTTCCAACAGTTCGGTGATGGACTGCTCAATAGCGGCAAGAATGCTGTTGGCCTGGGCGGCCAGTGCTGGATGGGTGTTGCTGGATTCCAGCAGCGTTTTCACGATCATACAGGCCCGGGACGGCGCCGTGTTTTCGGCGCTGCAACTGTAGGCAATGGCGCGCAAATAGTCCTGGAGCCCTTCAACAATGGAGTCAAAACCCTTGAGGTGTACGGCGAGCTCACGGCCCCCCTGTTCAGCATAAGCGGCCAGTGCTTCTGAAAACAGACCGTCCTTGTTGCCAAAAGTGGCGTAGATGCTGCCCGGCCGCATGTCGAGTGCCTGCTCAATCTGTTTCATGGAGCTGCCGTGGTATCCTTTCTCCCAGAACAGGCACACGGCCTTTTCCAGGGCGGTTTTTCGATCATAGCGTGCGTGTCTGGCCATAACAAAGATTCACCATTGTCGTGATTTGAGTGATTACTCAATTATAACTTGAATGACTGATCAGTAACAGCTAGCCTGAAGGCGCAATTGAGCAATCGTTCAAAAAGGAGATCGTGATGACTGACTTTCCAATACATGATGTCGAATCCGCCCCGGAAAAATCCAGGCCCTTTCTTGAGCAGTCCCTCAAGGAATTTGGCATGATTCCAGGCCTTCACGCCGTGATGGCCGAAGCGCCGGGAGTGCTTGAGGCCTATCAAAAGCTGCACCAGCTGGTACTGGACAGCAGCTTTGATAATGACGAAAAAACCGTGGTCTGGCAGACCATTAACGTTGAAAACGCCTGCCACTATTGTGTTCCGGCACACACCGGTATCGCCAGGATGATGAAGGTCTCCGATGACATCATCAATGCGTTACGGGATGAAACACCCTTGCCGAGTGACAAGCTGGAGGCGCTCCGGACTTTTACGCTCGCCGTGATGCACAAGGCTGGCAATGTCAGCAAAGAGGATCTGGACGCCTTCTATAAGGCAGGTTACAACCAGCGCCAGGTATTGGAAGTGATTCTGGTGCTGTCCCAGAAAACCATGAGCAACTACATCAACCATATTGCCGAAACGCCCGTTGATGAGCCGTTCAAGAAGTTTGAATGGCACAAGAAGCGCTAATTCAAATCTTGCTGCTTGCTGGCAAGGGAGGTGGCTCCGCCCGCATCCCTTGCCAGGATGATGTTCATCGGGTATTTCTGTGGTTCTTCTTGTTGAAACTTCCATACCAGCAGCCTGCTATATTGTAAGGAGAAATGCCATGACCGACGCTACCTACACACCACCCAAAGTCTGGAAATGGGACTCCCAGAGCGGGGGGCGGTTTACCAGTATCAACCGCCCGATCGCCGGCCCGACCCATGACAAAGACCTGCCGGTTGGTAAGCATCCCTTGCAGCTGTACTCGCTGGCGACGCCCAATGGTGTAAAAGTGACGGTGATGCTGGAGGAGTTATTGGAATTGGGCATTGCGGGAGCGGAGTACGATGCCTGGCTTATCCGGATTACCGAGGGCGACCAGTTTGGCAGCGGCTTTGTAGAGGTGAATCCCAATTCCAAGATCCCGGCGATGATGGATCACAGCGTGAAGCCATCCATCCGTCTGTTCGAATCCGGGTCCATTCTGCTGTATCTGGCGGAAAAATTCGGCGCTTTCCTGCCCAAAGACAGCGCTGGACGCGCCGAAACCCTGAACTGGCTGTTCTGGCAGATGAGCAGTGGGCCGGTTTTAGGTGGCGGTTTCGGCCATTTCTACGCTTATGCACCAGAGTACTACGAGTACCCGATTAACCGCTACACCATGGAGATCAAACGTCAGCTGGATGTGCTCGACCGTCAGTTGGCAAACAACCGCTACATCGCCGGCGATGAATACACCATTGCCGATATGGCCATTTGGCCCTGGTACGGCGCCCTGGTGAAGAATAATGTGTACGATGCGGCCGAGTTTCTGGAAGCCCACACCTACACCAATGTCATTCGCTGGACAGATGACATTGCCCAACGGCCAGCGGTTAAACGTGGGCGCATGGTGAATCGTACCTGGGGGGAGCCTGAAACCCAGCTTCATGAACGCCATGATGCCAGCGATTTTCAGAACCGGACCCAGGACAAGATCGGGGACGGTGAATGAAGAGAGTCGCGGTTTGTTGCGGGGCTCCCGGTCAGGCAATGATCCGATGCAAGTAGATAAGGCCCGGCGCAACCGGGCTTTATTTTTCCTTGTTCCTGGCCTTCTGAATTGCTTCCAGTTTTTCGTGCAGTAGCGCTTCAAGCTTGATTAGCTGCTCCCGGTTTTTCTCATTGGGTTGGTTGGTATAGAGATCAACATAGGTCTGGGTGACCTCGCTCAGTAACGGATGAAGCTTTTTGTAGTCTTCCTCACTCATGGTCATCACTCCTCTGAAACACCAGCATTTTATACCAGTAACTATGGATCATCCCCGACAATCATCAAGGACCCAGATCAACTCCGAGGTAGTTTTCCGCCTTACTCCATCCGGCTGACTTTTGTCATCAAACGGCGCCAGTCTATCGGTAGCCGGTTCTCCAGTTCGGAAAGCACCGGGTCTTTGGGGTGTACAGACTGGAAGTGTTGTTTGCTGGCATAAACCACGGTGTTGTTGCTTTTGCTCCGAAAGCCCAAAAGCACGGCAAAGTGCCTCTTGAGCCGCCGGAAGTAAGGCCCTTCGACATCCGGGGTTCGGTGGTAGTTCAGCACCAGCCAGCCGTCATCGGTCAGCACCCGGGCACATTCATCCACGAAGTGCTGCCGGGCCTGGGCAGGGCTCATCCGGTCGGCGTTGTAGAGATCGGCCAGAATCATATCCGTGCTCGCTTCCGGCAGCTTTTCCAGGGCATCCCGGGCATCGGCAATGGTGACCTCCAGGCGTTCACTATCCGGCAGGTCAAAAAACTCCCTCGCTGTGTCCAGTACCGCCTGGCGCAGTTCGACCGCGTGTATTCGGCATTCGGGATACAGATGGTGAAACGCGCTGGCCATGACGCCGCCGCCCAGGCCCAGAATGGTGATGTGGCGAGGGGTGGCAAACACCGCCGGTAGCATCATGGCCCGGTTGTACTCGTGCACCGGCAAATACGGGTAGCGACGGTCGATCTTGCTCTGCTCGAACACCGAATTGAAGGTGAGAACCCGGTGTTTGCGGTAATCGATTACCAGAATGCTGCCCAGGGCATCCCGGGCGTGATGAATAATCTCGCCCTTGTTCAGCACGTGGGCTTACCGGCTGTGTTTGTCATACAAGCTCTGTACGCAGCCGGTCTTTGCCAGTAAAAATGCGGTGTCGCCGTTGCGGGCCAGTCCGCAAATATCCGGGACGAGGGCAACCGCATCTTCGTCGTTCTGGTTCGCGGGCTGTTGTGGCTGGCCGTTTTTTTTTGGCGCATCGGGGCTCCGTAGTCAGTGGAAGCGGTTTTGTGTTAAAAACGTATTATCACAGAATGAGGCTGTCCCGGACACAGTCAATGAGCCAAGGCTAAAACCACAGAAATTACAGGCAGGAGGCATCGTCGTGAAACTACAGGTTCAAGGCATAGAAGAAGGCCAGCCGATCCCCGAGAAGTTCGCGTTCGGGGTCTACAGTGAAGAGGATCACATGAGCTTCGGTCCCAACCGGAACCCCGAGATTGCCTGGGACGATGTGCCCGAGGGTACCAGGAGCTTCGTCGTCATGATGTTCGATCCGGACGTACCCAGCGTCGCAGACGACGCCAACCAGGAAGGCAAGAGCGTCTCGAAGGATATTCCGCGGGTCGACTTTTTCCATTGGCTGCTGGTGGATGTCCCGGCGAACATCTGTCGTATTCCGGAAGGCGAGGACAGTGATGGCGTGATCCCCAAGGGCAAGGAGCCGGGCCCGGGCCCCATCGGTATTCGTGGCGTGAACAATTACACCCAGTCCCTGGCCGGCAACCTGGATATGAACGGCACCTACGCCGGTTACGACGGCCCCTGTCCGCCCTGGAACGATGAGATCATCCATCACTACCACTTTGAGGTTCATGCCCTGGATGTGGACAGTCTGAACCTGGAAGGGGAGTTTGATGGCAACGACGTACGGGAGGCCATGGCAGGGCACGTACTGGCCAGCGCTCGTGTTACTGGTACCTACACGCTTAATCCGGGCCTGCGCTAACGG
This sequence comes from Pseudomonadota bacterium, assembly GCA_034189445.1. Taxonomy (GTDB): domain Bacteria; phylum Pseudomonadota; class Gammaproteobacteria; order Pseudomonadales; family Oleiphilaceae; genus Marinobacter. The sequence goes on along the minus strand of JAXHUV010000060.1, from coordinate 5,301 downwards.
ATCCCAAGCACCGGCCAGCGGTGTTCCGGTAACCCCACGGGTTACCGGAGTGTCCCGACTTATGCTCTACGCTCCCGTGACACGGCCCTGACCGTCACGGAATTATCTCCTTATTGTCATTTCCCCGTCACCTGACCTTGCCAAGGTGTCAGTATCCGGACTGGTTGACTGGTTGAAAGGCGGGAGACGACATGCGTAGCTACCGGAGTGTTTTCATTTCCGACGTACACCTGGGTACGGCAGATTGCCAGGCCGAGTACCTGCTGGACTTTCTGAGCCACGTCCACTGTCAAACCCTCTATCTGGTGGGCGACATCATCGACCTGATCGCGATGCAGCGACGGGTGCACTTTCCCGATTCCCATCAAGCGGTCATTCAGAAGGTCATTGAGCTGGCGGCCACCGGAACCCGGGTGATCTATGTGCCTGGTAATCATGATGATTTCCTGCGCCGGTTCTGCGGCCAGACCATTGCCGGCATTGAACTTCGGCACAAAGCCGAGCACATCAACGCCGATGGCCGTCGGTTCATGGTATGCCACGGCGACCAGTTTGATCAGGTGGTACGTTGCAGCCCGCTGATGCTTCTGGTCGGTGACCGTGCCCACGGCCTCCTGTTGCGCCTGAACCGCTGGTTCAATGCCTGGCGCCGGTTCAAGGGCAAGCCCTATTGGTCGCTGGCGGCCTGGGCAAAAAGCCGTATTGGCAAGGCCCGAACTTTCATACGCCGGTTCGAGCTGGCAGCCCTGACCGTTGCGGAAAAGGGCAACTACGACGGCTTTATCTGCGGCCATATTCATTCCGCCGGATTCCTGCGCAGTGAAGACGGGCTCTACTGCAATGACGGCGACTGGGTGGAGCACTGCACGGCTTTAGTGGAGCAGGAAAACGGCATGCTGGAATTGCTGCACTGGTCGGAATCCCCGGTGGTGCTGGCGAAAGAACCGGACGCCCCGAACCCGGATGTCTGCGGGGATGCCCGACCGGTAATGGATATCGTTCCTCCCGGGTTTGTTGAGCAGGTCAACCGGTTAGCCAGTTGATCCTACGTTATTGCTGATCGATATTCGTTCCAGGGCAGCAGCGCTTCGAGTTCCTCCACCTTATCGGCTTCGGCAATCCCCTCCTTTTCCAGAAGAACTCACTTACGCCGGAGTCATTGGCTGGAAAGAATCCCCTGCAGCTTCTCGGTCAGTTCAACCGCTTCGCTGCCCAGCGGAGTCAGGTAGCCGCCGTCTTTATGGCTGATCAGCCCCTTCGAAAACAGGTTTTCGGCAGCGCGTACGGTTTCCGGGGCCGCCGAATGGCTGTGCACCTTGATGCCCTCCTGGGCCGATGTGGAGGGAAACTGTAGCAGGAGGTTGAGTTCGGAAAGGTGATTCGGAGAGAATGGCATGCTATTTCCTTTTATGACTGGCCTGCTTTCAGTTTAGACCCAGGTGGACACTTGGCAAGCAAAAAGGTGCTCCAACGATGACAGACCACAATGACAATTTCACTGAGGCCCCTCTGCGCCCTTTCCGGCACCTGAGCGTGTATCTGTCCGGACTGGTCAAGGGCCGGCTGTGGCTCAAGGTGCTGATTGGCATGGGGCTGGGCCTGATCATCGGAACCCTGCTGGGGCCATCCGTCGGCCTGGTGCCACCCGCCACCGGCACGCTCATCGGTAACTGGCTGGCATTTCCGGGGCAACTGTTCCTTGCGACTATCCAGATGATTGTCATCCCGCTGGTTGTCGCATCTGTGATCCGGGGCCTGGCGGCCAGTGAAAACCTGGATCAGCTTCGCAAGCTGGGCTTGCGGGTATCGGCGTTTTTTGTCGTGACCACCGCCCTGGCCGCATCCATTGGCCTCTGGATCGGAAACCTGATCAGCCCGGGGGACATGATGACCGGGCTGATGGCACCACAAGCCCCGGCAGACGGCCAGGAGCTCACCCAGACGGTACCCGCCCTTGGCGACCTCCCCGGCACCCTGATCGGTCTGCTGCCCGGTAACCCGCTGGATGCCATGGTCGAAGGCCAGATGCTGCAGATCGTCATTTTTTCAATCATCGTCGGCATCGCACTGGTTACCATGGCGCCGGAAAAATCCCGCCCGATGCTGGACCTGCTGGATTCCCTGCAACAGATCTGCATGACCGTGGTCAAGTGGGCGATGCGGCTCGCGCCATTCGCTGTTTTCGGGCTGATGGCCCAGCTCACCACGACGATCGGTTTCCGATCCATGATCGGCATGGCAGCCTACGTGATGACGGTCCTGATTGCCCTGCTGGTACTCATGGCCGTTTATCTGCTGTTCCTCAAGCTGGCCGTCGGCCAGCCGCCCCTGAAGTTCCTGAAAGATACCCGGGACGTTCTCCTGCTGGCGTTCTCCACCTCCAGCTCCGCCGCCGTCATGCCGTTGTCCATCCGGACAGCGGAAGACAAACTGGGCGTGCGTTCCTCCATCGCGGAATTTGTCATCCCTCTGGGGGCGACCATCAACATGAATGGCACGGCCCTGTATCAGGCGGTGGCCACAGTCTTCCTGGCCCAGGTCTACGGTGTTGACCTGGGAATGGGCAGCTTGGCGCTGGTGGTGGCCATGGCGGTCGGCGCCTCGATTGGCTCACCCGCCACCCCGGGCGTGGGTATCGTGATACTGGCGATGGTCCTGGAGACGGTCGGTATCCCCCCGTCGGGCATCGCCCTGATCATGGGCGTGGACCGCATCCTGGACATGTGCCGGACCAGCATCAATGTGACCGGCGACCTGGTTACCTGCCAGTTGATGGAAAACTGGTCTGGCACCCGGCTTCCCCAGGAACCGGATACAGCGACGTCTGTGGCTGCAAATGGTAACGAATAATGCGAGGTCGGTGCTTTGCCAGCAACGCTCATCCCGGCGCCGTGAAATTCACCAACAGCAACAGTTCCGAGGCCCCCATCGCGTCCCCGCACGGCCAAACTCGACGTCTCCAACGTCCACAGGGCCGCCGATAATATCCGGGGTGGTGTCAGCTACCTGGCCCGGATGCTTCGCCGGCAATGTTCGTCTGGCTCCCGGGCCTACAACGCTGGCCCAGGGGCCGTAACCCGCCACAAGGGTGTTCCTCCATACAACCGAGACCAAGGGGGCCTATGTCGAGCGCGTGGGCATTCTTCGGGACCGGTACGCAACCCGGTGAGCCAAACGGCGCGTCCTTGCTTCCTCCGGATAGAGAGTCTATGACTAATGAACACTTGAACGGAAAGGTAGCATGGCCATGGAACAAGCCAGAAAAAACATTTTCGTTTTTGGAGCGGATGACTTTAATCTCTCGCTGATCCGATCCATGGATACCGAAAACCGATATCAGCTCCACAGGCTTTACGACTACAGCGAAATAAAAGCCGGGTGGGAGTTCCCGGTAAAGAAGCTGTATGAAGGCGCCCAGCAGAAGCTGCGCGAATTTCAGGGAACGGTAGACGGAATAGTCGGCTACTGGGACTTCCCGGTCAGTACATTGCTCCCGCTGCTACGCGCACCTTACCACTTGGCGTCTCCCAGCCTTGAGTCGGTGCTCAAGTGCGAGCACAAGTACTGGAGCCGACTCGAGCAACGCGAAGTTATCCCTGATCTCATTCCCGATTTCTGTGCGGTTGATCCGTTCGCCGATGACTATCGGGCACAGATCACTCTGGATTACCCGTTCTGGATCAAGCCCATCAAATCCGCTTCGTCTTATCTGGGCTTCAAAGTCCGGAACGATTCGGAGCTGGCCCATGCGATCGGAGAAATTCGCTCTGGTATTTCCAGGTGGGGCAATCCATTCAATTACGTACTGAACTTTGCCCGGCTTCCGGAGGAAGTCGCCCCGGTAAACGGGAACTGGTGTCTCGCCGAAGGCATCATTTCTACCGGCCGCCAGTGCACGCTTGAGGGATACGTCTACGATGGTAAGGTCACCGTGTATGGCATCGTCGATTCGATCCGGGAAGGCAAACACCGCTCCAGTTTTTCCCGCTATCAGTACCCTTCATCCATTCCACGGCGCATCCGACAACAGATGATCTCCGTCACCGATCGCTTCCTGAGCCACATCGGCTTTGATAATGGACCGTTCAACGTCGAATTCTACTGGAACCGCCACAGTGACCAAATCTGGCTACTGGAGATCAACACCCGGATTTCCAAGTCACACTGCCCACTGTTCCAGAAGGTGGATGGCCAGGCTCACCACAAGATCATGGTGGAACTGGGGCTTGGTGAGCGTCCCCACTTTCCGCATCGGGAGGGGGCGTACCGCCTGGCCGCCAAATTCATGTGGCGGGTCTATGAAAATGCCATCGTTCGCAAAGTGCCAACTAACACAGCTCTGAAGGGAATCCAGAAGCGTTTCCCGGAAGCCGATATAGAGCTGCATGTGGCCCCCGGCGAAAAGCTGTCGTCCCTGAAGGATCAGGACAGCTACAGTTATGAAATTGCCGTCGTCTTTCTGGGCGCCAACAGTCAGAAGGAACTGTTGCGCAAGTACCACGAGATACAGGATTCCCTGGGCATCGAGCTCGAGCCAGTGCCCGGAACGAAACAACCACAGCACACAGGGACATAAGCATGAAAATCGTCGAAAATCTCCCTGAACGTGTCCGCCATATCGAACATCAGTGGATTCCGATGCCCGACGGTACACGTCTGGCCGCCCGTATCTGGATTCCTGAGTCCGCTGGACAGTCGCCGGTGCCAGCTATTTTTGAATACATTCCCTATCGCAAACGGGATGGCTCCCGGCTCCGCGACGAAGCCAACCACCCCTACTTTGCCGGTCATGGTTATGCCTGCATCCGGGTGGATATTCGCGGCAGCGGGGATTCCGAAGGCGTGCTCACGGACGAATACCTCCAGCAGGAACTGGACGACGGCGTTGCCATTCTCGGCTGGCTGGAAGCGCAGCCCTGGTGCAATGGTCGGGTTGGCATGATCGGCATCTCGTGGGGTGGTTTCAACGGCTTGCAGATCGCAGCCATGCAGCCCCCTCAGCTGAAGGCAGTGGTCAGCGTCTGCTCAACCGATGACCGCTACGCGGATGACGTCCATTACATGGGCGGCTGCCTGCTGGGCGATAACCTGTCCTGGGCCTCAGTCATGTTTGCCTACAACTCGTTGCCGCCGGACCCGGAGATCGTTGGAGATCGCTGGCGGGACATGTGGTTCGAGCGTCTGGAGGGCAGCGGTTTATGGCTGGAGACATGGCTGCAGCACCAACATCGCGACGACTACTGGCGTCACGGTTCCATCTGCGAGGATTTCTCCAGGGTTGAGGTGCCGGTCATGGCGGTG
>JAXHUV010000006.1:11838-25156 GCA_034189445.1 Pseudomonadota bacterium | reverse complement strand
ACGGCTCATATTTCCCGGCTTTTTCGTTGCATAGAACCACTATGCGCCTCAAAACCCAGAAAATCTGCGCTCGCTTTCCCACCTTGCTCGTGACGATTGCTTAAGTCCGACAGGCTGCTAGGAGTAGCTCGCCTGGTTTGTAGTGGCCTCCCATCGATCATCGATGAGAGTGATGGCGCCTCACCTGAATACACTTCATTTGATATTAAGGCAAAGGCGCCCCTTCGCCGAAAGGGTGGGGCTAAGGGGTGTGATTTCCTGGCGATGAAGCCAGAAGGGCTGCTAATCGTATTGGAGCCCATGTTGGTCATATCGATCGTTTGGATATTGGAAAGCCTGTTCCAGAACGATCTCCAGTTCGGAAGACACTGCCTGAGCGAGCTTCACCAGGTATCGGTAACGTTTGACATCCAGGTAGGTTTCAGTGATTGCAAGTGCTTTCTGTTCTGGCTTCATTCATCAGACGGAAATACTGCTCACGCAGCTGTTGATGAGCCTCTTCAACCCGGCTTCTGACACGAAAGCCATCAAACAACATCTGAGCGATGGTAGTATCCGGCCTGAGGGAGGCCTCGCAATGCTCAGGCCGGTATTGCCAGCGTTGCAGTCCAATCGGTCTGACCGGGTGATTCTCTCGGCAGGGCAAAGCATGGTAGACTATCGGCTTTTAATTTTCCGTCCTTTTGCGGGAGTGCCCCAGCAAACGGGCTTTTGTTTTATTTTCATTCACATACCGAACCTGTAATTTGAGGATCTTCCATGCAAGTGTCTGTTGAAACGACCTCCAGCATTGAGCGTCGCATGACGATTGGTGTGCCCGCCCAGGAAATTGACCAGGCGGTTCAGAAACGCCTGCAGGAAACCGCTCGTACCGTACGTCTTAATGGTTTCCGTCCGGGTAAGGTGCCCATGAGCGTGGTCAAGCGTCGTTTCGGTGACAGCGTCCGCCAGGAAATCGTCGGCGAGGTAATGCGCGATAACTACATCAAGGCACTGCAGGAACAGGACGTCAATCCGGCAGGCTGGCCGAAGTTTGAGCCGAAGGTCATGGAAGAAGGTAAGGACCTTGAGTTCGTGGCCACCTTCGAGGTATTGCCGGAAATCGAACTGGGCGATCTGAGCAGGATCTCAGTCGAGAAGCTGACATCCGAGGTCACCGAAAAAGACGTCGATAATATGATCGACAATCTGCGTCGCCAGCAGGCCATCATGAAAGAAGTGGAACGCAAGGCTGAAAACCAGGATGTGCTGACCATTGATTTCAAGGGCTTCATCAACGGTGAAGAGTTTGAGGGTGGAGCGGCTGAAGGTCACCGCCTGACTCTGGGTTCCGGCCAGATGATCCCGGATTTCGAAAAGGCCCTCGTGGGTGCTACGGCCGGGGAAGATAAGCAGATCGAAGTTACCTTCCCGGAGGATTACCATAACGAGGATCTGGCGGGAAAGCCGGCCAGGTTCGAGATCAGGATTCACAAGATTGAAGAGGCCCAGTTGCCGGAACTCGACACCGAATTCTTCAAGAAGTTCGGTATCGATGCCGAAGACGAGGCGGCCTTCCGCGAGGAAGTCAAAAAGAACATGGCGCGTGAGCTCAAACAAGCGGTTTCCAACAAGGTCAAGAATGACGTTGTCGACGGGCTGCTGGAAACCACTGAGCTGGATATTCCCGCCGCTCTGGTCGACCAGGAAATCGATCGCCTTCGCCAGGACGCTGTCCAGCGCTTTGGTGGCCAGGTGGACTACCAGCAGTTGCCGAAGGAAATTTTCCAGGAGCAGGCTGAGCGCCGTGTTAAGACCGGCCTGTTGTTCCAGGAAGTGGTCAAGAAGCATGACCTGAAGGCCGATCCTGAAAAGGTAGACGAAAAAATCCAGGAAATTGCGTCTACGTATGAACAGCCTGATGAGGTGGTCGCGCATTTCAACAGCAATCCGGAGCAGAAGTCCCAGATTGAGTCTTCGGTGCTGGAAGATGCGGTTGTTGATCATGTGCTTGAGCAGGCCGACGTCAAAGAGAAGAAGGTTCAATACGAAGAGGCCATTCAGGCCGGCCAGCCCCAGCGCTGATTTGTCTGGGACCCGAGCGATTTCCGGCTCTGCAGCCCGCCTCCTGAAAACAGTCGGCATGCCCGGCTGTTTTCATCCGGGATCACGGCTGGCACAGTAAGGGGTGTAACACTAACAAAACTGCCGTGGTGCGAGTCCACGGCCCATTGTCCATAAGGAGTTCAGGCGCATCATGACGCAAAAACCAATTGATGGTCCCGAAATGGTTACCAATTCCGGGCTGGTACCGATTGTTGTCGAGCAGACGGCTCGCGGCGAGCGGTCGTTCGACATTTTTTCCCGACTGCTCAAAGAGCGGGTAATCTTCCTTGTGGGACCGGTCGAGGACCACATGGCCAACCTGATCGTGGCCCAACTCCTGTTCCTGGAATCTGAAAATCCGGACAAGGATATTCATCTCTATATCAACAGCCCCGGGGGCTCGGTAACCGCCGGCATGTCTATCTACGACACCATGCAATTCATCAAGCCGGATATCTCGACCCTGTGCGTTGGCCAGGCGGCCAGCATGGGCGCGTTCCTGCTGGCGGGCGGTGCTGCTGGAAAGCGGGCCTGTCTGCCCAATTCCCGTGTGATGATTCACCAGCCCCTGGGCGGTTATCAGGGCCAGGCAACGGATATCGAAATTCACACTCGGGAAATCCTGAAAATCCGACATACCCTGAATTCCATCCTGGCCCATCACACCGGCCAGGATCTGGAGACCATTGCCAGGGATACCGACCGTGACAACTTCATGGATCCGGGGCAGGCGAAAGCGTACGGGCTGATTGATTCAATACTTGATAAGCGTGTACCGAATAAATAATACTGCAAGTGATTGCATCATACTTGGCTGGCGTATCAGGTGGTAACGTCGGCAAAACGAGATCAGAGGTATTTCAATGGCAGATGAAAGAAACGGCAGGGGCGACGATAACGGCAAGTTACTCTACTGCTCGTTTTGTGGAAAGAGCCAGCATGAAGTCCGAAAGCTCATTGCAGGGCCCTCGGTGTTCATCTGCGACGAGTGCGTCGACCTGTGCAACGACATTATCCGGGAAGAGATCCAGGAGAATGCACAGGAAGAGCCGAGCGATCGCCTACCTGCACCGGCCGAGATCCGCAATACCCTCGATGAATACGTGATTGGTCAGGATCGCGCCAAGGTGGTTCTGTCGGTTGCGGTCTACAACCACTACAAACGTCTTCGATATGGTGAAGGCAAGGGCGATGTTGAACTCGGTAAGAGTAACATCCTGCTGATTGGCCCGACAGGTAGTGGTAAGACCCTGCTTGCAGAGACCCTGGCGCGGATGTTGAACGTGCCCTTTACCATTGCGGACGCCACCACGCTGACAGAAGCCGGTTATGTGGGCGAGGATGTCGAGAACATCATTCAGAAGCTGCTTCAGAAGTGCGATTATGATGTCGATAAGGCCCAGCGGGGCATCGTCTACATTGACGAGATTGACAAGATTTCCCGCAAGTCGGACAACCCGTCAATTACCCGGGATGTATCCGGCGAGGGTGTCCAGCAGGCATTGCTGAAGTTGATTGAGGGCACGGTTGCGTCGGTTCCGCCCCAAGGTGGCCGCAAGCATCCGCAACAGGAGTTCCTGCAGGTCGACACTAGCAACATGCTGTTTATTTGTGGCGGCGCTTTTGCCGGGTTGGACAAGGTGATTCGTGAGCGCACAGAGAAGAACAGTATTGGCTTCTCCGCCACCGTAGCCAGCCAGGAGGGTGCCAGGAATACCGGTGAAGTCATCAAGGATGTGGAAACCGAGGATCTGGTCAAATACGGCCTGATTCCGGAATTTGTGGGTCGTTTACCCGTGGTGGCAACCCTCAATGAGCTGGATGAGGACGCACTGGTACAGATTCTGACCGAGCCAAAGAACTCCCTGACCAGGCAATATCAGAAACTGTTTGATATGGAGGGGGTCGAACTGGACTTGCGGGAAGACGCGCTACGGGCGGTTGCCCGAAAGGCCATGGAGCGGAAGACTGGCGCCCGTGGTTTACGTTCCATCATGGAAGCCACGTTGCTGGACACCATGTACCAGATTCCGTCTGAGCATGGTGTTATCAAAGTGGTGATCGACGAGAGCGTAATCAGTGGGGATTCCAAACCCTTCAAGATCTATGCGAGCAGTGGTCGCGCCAAGGCAGTTCCGGAAGATTGAGCCGTTTCGCATGAGTGACCCGGCCGGGCAGGGGCCAGATGAAAGCCTTCATCTGGCCCCTTTTTTATGATGTGCCATTCCCCTTCTTTCCCTTCGGTAAAAATATTGCAATTTTTGCGGGCGCCCCAATGAAGGGTGATATCCTGAAAAAAATACTGTCAGAGGATTCCCAATGACTCGTATACCCGAAAATGCCGTGAAGGAATACCCGCTGCTTCCGCTGCGTGACGTAGTGGTGTTTCCGCACATGGTGGTCCCGCTGTTCGTGGGCCGAGAAAAATCCATTCAGGCTCTCGAAGCGGCAATGGAAGGCAGCAAGGAGATCCTCCTGGTTGCCCAGAAAGACGCTTCCACTGATGAACCGGGCGCCAGGGATGTGTTCCAGATGGGCACCCTGGCCACGGTCCTGCAAATGCTCCGCTTGCCCGATGGCACCGTCAAGGTGCTCGTGGAGGGCAATGCCCGTGCCGGCATCAGCGATATTTCCGAAGGCGAATATTTGACCGGTGGCGCTGCCTTTATGGACGAAGAAGGACTGCCCGAGCGTGAGCAGGAGGTTCTCGTCAAGACCTTGATGGACGAGTTCGAGAAGTACGTAAAACTGTCCAGGAAAGTGCCTTCCGAGGTCTCCAATGCGCTCACCGGCATTGAAGAACTCGAACGTCTGGCCGACACCATGGCCGCACACCTGGAAATGCGCATTCCCGAAAAGCAGGAACTTCTTGAAGCGCTGGATATCCGCAAGCGCGTGGACCTGCTATTGGGCAAGCTCGATGGCGAAATCGACCTGATCGAGGTCGAAAAGCGGATTCGTGGGCGCGTGAAGAAGCAGATGGAGCGTAGCCAGCGTGAGTACTACCTGAACGAACAGATGAAGGCTATCCAGAAGGAAATGGGTAACCTGGGTGAAGGCAACAATGACTTCGAGGAGCTTGAGCAGAAGCTGGAAGAAGCCGGTCTGCCCGAAGAAGCCCGCAAGAAGACCGAAACCGAACTGAACAAGCTCAAGATGATGTCGCCGATGTCCGCGGAGGCGACCGTAGTGCGTGGCTACATCGACTGGATGCTGGCCATTCCCTGGAAGAAGCGCAGCCGTGTCCGTCACGACATCGAAAAGGCCCGTGAAATTCTTGACAGGGACCATTACGGCCTTGATGAGGTCAAGAAGCGTATTCTGGAATACCTGGCGGTTCAGAGCCGTGTGAAGAAGGTCAAAGGCCCGGTGCTCTGCCTGGTTGGGCCTCCCGGCGTTGGAAAAACCTCGCTCGGGCAGTCTATTGCCCGGGCGACCAACCGGAAATACACCCGCATGGCCCTGGGCGGCGTCCGGGATGAAGCTGAAATCCGCGGCCACCGAAAGACCTACATCGGTGCGTTGCCGGGCAAGCTTGTGCAGAAACTCTCCAAGGTGGGCGTGAAAAACCCGCTGTTCCTGTTTGATGAAATCGACAAGATGGGCATGGATCACCGTGGCGACCCGGCATCAGCCCTGCTTGAGGTTCTGGATCCGGAGCAGAATCACACCTTCAATGATCATTACCTGGAGGTGGATTACGACCTCTCCGATGTGATGTTCGTGTGCACCTCCAACTCCATGGACATGCCGCCGGCGCTGCTGGACCGGATGGAAATCATCCGGATCCCGGGCTACACCGAGGACGAGAAGGTCAACATTGCGCTGCGGTATCTGTTACCCAAGCAGATCAAGGCAAACGGGCTGCGCAAGGACGAGTTGACGTTGCCTGAGGATACCCTCCGGGACCTGATCCGCTACTACACCCGTGAAGCCGGTGTGCGCGGCCTGGAGCGCGAGATCGCCAAGGTCTGCCGCAAGGTGGTACGCGACCACGTGGAAAGTGGCGAGAAGGCGTCTGTGACCCTCACTAAGGACATGCTTGAGGACTACTCGGGGGTCAAGAAGTTCAAGTATGGCCTGGCCGAGGAAAAGAATGAGATTGGTCAGGTGACCGGCCTCGCATGGACCCAGGTGGGCGGCGAGCTGCTGCACATTGAGTGCGCACTCACACCGGGCAAGGGCCGGGTGGTCAAGACCGGTTCTCTGGGCGACGTCATGCAGGAATCCATCCAGACAGCCTTGACGGTGGTGCGCAGCCGCGCGCCCGGTCTGGGTATTGCAGATGATTTCCACGAGAAACACGATCTGCACGTCCACGTGCCGGAGGGCGCCACACCGAAAGACGGCCCGAGTGCAGGTATCGGCATGTGTACAGCGCTGGTTTCCTCGTTAACCAGGATTCCGGTTCGCGCCGATGTCGCAATGACCGGTGAGATTACCCTGCGTGGGCGCGTGCTGGCCATCGGCGGGTTGAAGGAAAAGCTGCTGGCAGCGCACCGGGGTGGCATCAAGACGGTGATTATTCCGGATGAGAACATCAGGGATCTCAAGGAGATACCTGAAAATATCAAGGAGTCGCTGGAGATTCGCCCGGTTAAGTGGATTGACGAAGTGCTGGATATTGCTCTGGCTTATCCGCCCGAGCCCAGGATTGAGGGTTCTTCCGCGGCAACCGGTTCCGGCCAACCGCGTGATGAAGAAGGTGACGCGGCAGAACGCATAAATACACATTAAAGCCAAGATGAGTTGTTGACATGCCTGAGAGCCCGTTGGTATAACTGTTTCGCCGTGAAGCAGCCAATATCAAGGGCTCCCGGGCAGTAAGTGCCTATTCCGAGTGCCGGTATGAAGCCGAAGGGAATAAGAATACCGAAGAATGGAATTCTCTGACCGCTTATGCGATAACCGAGAGCGTCCGAGAAAAACAAACCAACCTATAACATCTTCAACCTGAAATCGAAGGGGTTTAGTGTGAACAAGTCCGAACTTATTGATGCAATTGCCGAGTCCGCAGATATCTCCAAGGCCGCCGCTGGCCGTGCTCTGGACGCAATGACCAACTCTATCACCGGTGCTCTGAAAGAAGGCGACCAGGTTACTCTGATCGGCTTTGGTACCTTCTCTGTTAAAGAGCGCGCTGCTCGTACCGGTCGTAACCCGCAAACCGGTGCCGAGATCAATATTCCGGCCTCCAAAGTGCCTGGGTTCAAAGCAGGCAAGGCCCTGAAAGACGCCGTTAAGTAACGGTTCTTTCTCCGGTGGCTTCTGTCACAGGGAGCCACCCAAGAAGAATTCAAGGCGCATTCGAAACCGGGTGCGCCTTTTTACGTTAAGTTCGCCCGTAACAGCGCACTGAAACGAATAACACTGCACGACCTTGACAGGGATCCGGGAGAAACATGCTTCAAGATATTCGGGAAAATGCCCAGGGCACGATTGCCAAGATCATTATTGGTCTTCTGATTGTGTCGCTATCCATCTGGGGAATGGACGCCATCGTTGGCGGCTTCTCCGGCGAGCCCGAGGTGGCAACGGTCAATGGCGAGGATATTACCGAGCGGGAGTTTCTCCGCGTGGTCCAGATGGAGAGTCAGCGCCGGCTATCCAGAATGGAAACCCCTGATCCTTCCATGCTCAATGAAGACCAGATTCGGACAGACGTGCTGGATTCACTGATTCAGGAACAGGTTCTGATCCAGGATGCCAATGCCCAGGGTCTGGAACTCGATGATGCCGATATCGATGCGCTGATTACGCAGATGCCACAGTTCCAGGTGGATGGTCAATTCAACCGTGACCGCTTCGTTTCCACGGTCCGCAACATGGGCCTGGGTGTCGGCGAGTTCCGTGAAGCCATGCGCAAGCAGTATGTGATTAACCAGATACGTGCAGGTATCGTCCAGAGCGCTCTGGTGGCGGATGAAAACGCCGGGCATCTGCTCCAGATTCAGAACCAGACACGGAGTTTTCGGGTGCTGGAAATTCCCGCCAGCGCAGTGGCGGATACCGTCTCGGTTACCGAGGCGGACGTCGAGGCCTTCTATAAAGAGAATTCAGGGGCGTTCCAGCAGCCGGAGCGTGTCGATGCTGCCTACATCACCCTGTCGCTTGGCGCTCTCGCCGAGAATATTGACATTGACGATGCGGAGCTTCAGGCCTATTACCAGCAGCGGTCGGCTGACCTGGCGAGTGAGGAACGCCGCGCATCCCATATTCTGATCGAAGAGGGCAGCGACGCGGACCAAACCATGGCCAGGATCCGGGAGCGTCTGGCGGCCGGCGAGTCCTTTGCCGATCTGGCCCGGGAATATTCCATTGATACCGTCTCTGCAGAGGCAGGCGGCGATCTGGGATACGCCGGCCGTGGTGTCTACGCCGAAGCCTTCGAGAAGGCTCTGTTCGCACTCGAGGAGGGGGAAATTTCCGAGCCGGTCCGCACGTCGTTCGGGGTCCATCTGATCCGCCTGGACGATGTCAGGAAGTCGGAAGTGCCGCCCCTGGCCGAAATGAAAAAGCAGCTACGCCGTGAACTCGCCCGTGAACAGGCCGGGGAGCGTTTTGCCGAAGTTCGTGCCGAGCTTGCCGACTCTGCTTATGCGGCCGATGATCTGGCCGGCCCGGCGGAAGAGCTCGGGCTTGAGGTGCGCGAGGCCACCGGCATTACCCGGAATGGTGGCCAGCCCCCGTTTGATCATGCGGGTCTGGTTCGGCAGCTGTTCTCCGAGGATGTCCTGGAGGCCGGCTACAATACCGAGTTAATTGATGTCGGTGACAATGTGTCCGTTGTTGCGAGGGTTCGTGAGTACTATGAGGCCGAGAAGCTGCCACTGGACGCCGTTCGCGATCAGATCCGGGCCACGCTTGAGCAGCGCAAGACACGGCAAGCCCTTGCTGAAAGGGCAGACGCGATTATCGCCGGCCTTGAGGCGGGCCAGAGCCCTGAGGGTGTGGGTGAATGGTCGAGCCATGAGGGCCTGGCCAGGAACTCCCCGGATGTGGCGCCTGGCATTCTTCAGCAGGTGTTCTCCCTGCCCCGACCAGCGGAAAAGCCGCGTTTCGGCACGGCTGTTACCGCCAACTCGGCTGCGGTGATCGCTCTGGACGAAGTCACGGACGGCGAGCTGGCGGAAGATAGCACTGAGCTGAACCAGCTCCGTGAGTTCCTGGCATCGCTGGAAGGGCAGAGGGAATACGCCGCCTACCAACAGTTCCTGAGGAGTCGGGCGGAAGTCGAGAGACCGTAACCAGCAGTTCGACCGTCTGCTGGCGCCCAATAAAGATTGAAAGCCTGGTGTTCTGTGCCCGGGCTTTGTTATATCCGCCTTGCCAGTCTACTTTTATAGTGTGTCTCAGCTATAGTGTGTCGCGGCTTGGGGGAAAGCGGGTGGGCTTGAGGCTTTCCTTGATTTTCTTGAGGTGTCCGAGGAAGTCCGCGCCGCGCTTGAGGGTTACGCCGGTTGCCAGAATGTCGATAACGGTCAGGTGAATGATGCGTGAGGACATTGGCATATAGACCTCGGTGTCTTCCTGAGCTGTGACACCCAGTACCACTGTGCAGATTTCCGCAAGGGGAGAGTCGGGGTTGGTGATGCCAATCACAGTGGCGCCGTTGGCCCGAGCCAGTTGCGCGATATCGACGGTTTCCCGGGTACGGCCTGTGTAGGAGATGAGCACGATAACATCACCCACGTTGGAGCCGGCCGCGACCATGCGCTGCATCAGGGCATCGTCGTAGGACATGACCGGGATATTGAACCGGAAAAACTTGTGCTGGGCATCCAGGGCCACGGAAGCGGAGCCGCCCATGCCAAAGAAATTGATCTGCTTGGCCTGGATCAGGTAATCAATCGCCGTGGCCAGGGCCTTCGGGTCCAGCACCTGCCGCGCTTTGTCCAGGCTGGCAATGGTGCTGAGCATGATCTTGTCGGCGAATTCGGCGACGGTGTCGTCAGGCTCCACGTTCTGGCCGATATAGGGGGTACCGGTGGCAATACTCTGGGCGAGGAGAATCTTGAAATCCGGGAAGCCCGTGGCCGAGAAACTCCGGCAAAAACGGTTAACCGTTGGCTCGCTTACGTCAGCGGCTCTGGCCAGGGCGGCTATACTGTAACGGGTGGCCGCGCTTGGATCGCGAAGAATGGCCTCCGCCACTTTCCACTCGGATTTGTTAAGGGTGTCCAGCCTGGACTGGATTTCCTCAAGCAGATTATCGTCACGGTGCGTCGGGTTCGCGGCCATCAATGGTACTCTCTGAATCATGCTGAATCATGCTGAATCATGGGCGGTCGTTGTCTTGAAAACGCTGTGATTATACCGGTTTTTACGGGTTTCTGTGTAGTAAAAGTATCATACAAATCAGTTTATTCTTGGAGAATTGATTTTATGATGTCATTATTTGTTTAAAGTTACTACATTTTGTCATGCCGTCGAGTATTTACGACGGGCTGCCCACCAGGGAGAAGGAGCCAATGGTCAACAAAATCAATACCCGTTGTGACCTGATGCTGTTCGGAGCGCTGGGCGACCTTGCCCAGCGCAAGCTGTTTCCGGCCCTGTACCAGCTGGAGCGCGCCAATCTGTTGGCCGATGGCAGCCGGGTGCTGGCCATTGCCCGTACAGAGGCCGATACCGAAACCGTGCGCCAGAAGCTGTATGACAAGCTGAAACAGCATGTAAAACCGGAAGAGTTCGACGCAGAGCTGGCCAACTCCCTTTTGACGCGGGTTGATTACCAGATTCTGGATTTTAACGAGCCGGACACTTTCGGTGTGCTCAACGAATGGCGTGATGGCGCCAATAATGAACTTATCGTCTATATGGCAACCCCGCCGTCCATGTATGGCGTCATAGCCCGGAATCTTCAGGCTGCCAGTTGCTGTACTGAGAATACGCGAGTGGTGGTAGAGAAGCCGATCGGCCACGACCTGGAGTCATCGAAAGTTATTAACGATGAGTTGGGTGAGGTCTACAACGAGAACCAGCTGTTCCGTATTGATCACTACCTGGGCAAGGAAACCGTTCAGAACCTGATCGCGCTGCGTTTTGCCAATAACCTGTTTGCCTCCCAGTGGGACCAGAATCACATCTCCCACGTGGAGATCACGGTGGCCGAGAGTGTTGGCATCGAGGGCCGGTGGGGTTATTTCGACAAGGCCGGCCAGATTCGCGACATGATCCAGAATCATCTGCTGCAGCTATTGTGCCTGATTGCCATGGACCCGCCCTCGGATCTTTCCGCGGACAGCATTCGCGATGAAAAAGTAAAAGTGCTCAAGGAGTTGAAACAGATTACGCCGGACATGATGGATAGCTACGTTGTGCGCGGTCAGTACACCGCCGGCACCAGTAACGGCAAACCGGTACCCGGCTACCTCGAAGAGGAAGGGGCTAACAAGGCCAGTGCCACCGAAACCTTTGTGGCACTGAAGGCCGAGATCGACAACTGGCGTTGGTCCGGTGTTCCCTTCTACATCCGCACCGGCAAACGCCTGCCCGAGAAACTGTCGCAGATCATCATTCACTTCAAGCCGGCACCGCACTACATCTTTGACCCGGACCAGAAACACCTGGCCAACAACAAGCTGATTATCCGTTTACAGCCGGATGAGGGCATGGCTCTGAAGATTCTCACCAAGGACCAGGGTCTCGACAAGGGCATGCGCCTGCGCCAGGGGCCGTTGGAGCTGACTTTCTCGGAGACGTTCGCCACCGACCGGATTCCCGATGCCTACGAACGTCTGTTGTGGGAGGTTATGAAGGGAAACCAGTACCTGTTCGTCCGCCGGGACGAGGTGGAGTTCGCCTGGCGTTGGGTGGACCAGGTAATCCAGAATTGGAAAGACAGCGGTGAGCCGCCCAAGCGTTATGCCGCCGGCACCTGGGGCCCGGTTGCCTCCATTGCCATGATTACCCGGGATGAAAGAGGCTGGTATGAAGATGTCTGACCTGCGCTTGCCCGAGGGTGTCAGCGACCGTTCTGGTAAAACCCCTGATGAAGTGGCCCTGACACTAGCCGACGCGGTTGCCGAGTTTCTGACTGCCCGCTTGAGGAAAATGCCGAGGACGAGCCTGGTGGTGTCTGGCGGCTCGACGCCACTGCCATTTTTCAAAGCACTCTCCGGAAAGGACCTGGATTGGAGCAGGGTGGATGTTCTGCTGGCGGATGAGCGTTGGGTGGATGAAGACGACGACGCCAGCAATACCCGACTGGTTCGGGAAAATCTGCTGCGGAACAAGGCCGCATCAGCGCGATTCCTGTCGCTCAAACAGCCCGGCGCCACGCCTGCCGAGGGGCTTGAGCGGGTGAAGGCCGAGTTGGCGAATCTGGCCCTACCCATCGACGTGTTGATTCTGGGCATGGGCAACGATGGCCACACGGCGTCGCTGTTCCCGGACGCACCGGAACTGGAGAGCGCCATGGATCCCGAGTGTCAGGAAATCGTTGCTGCCGCCACGCCCGCGTCGCAGCCCCAAAAACGCATCACCCTGACCTGGCCAGCCCTGAGAGATGCCCGCTTCACGGCCTTGCATCTGAAGGGCGAAGACAAACTGCCGACGCTGGAGCGGGCCATATCCGAACCCGAAAAGGTTCTGGAAATGCCCATCAGGGCTTTCCTGAAGCCTGGCCTCCAGGTGTTCTGGAGCCCCTGACACGTCCGACCTTTATTATGGAGAAGACCATGAACCAAATTTCCGACGACTATCGCGAGCGTGTCAGGGCAATGCTGCAATCCTCACCCCTGGTGCCGGTAATCACCATCAACGAACTCGAGGACGCCGTGCCCCTGTGCCAGGCGCTCGTTGATGGCGGCATCAACGTCCTGGAAATTACCCTGCGCACCGAGCATGGCATCAAAGCCATCGAAAAAGTGCGAAAAGCCATCCCGGATGCCTGGGTGGGTGCCGGTACCGTCACCAGCATTGCCCAATACCGCCAGGTGGCAACCGCAGGCGCCCAGTTCGTTATCACCCCGGGTGTGACCGAAGCCATCCTGGAGTTCGGCGTAACCTCCGAAGCCCCGCTGTTGCCCGGCATTGCCACTATCTCTGAATTAATGGCCGGCTATAACCTCGGCTATCGCGAATTCAAATTCTTCCCCGCCGAAGTCGCCGGCGGCATCCCGGCCCTCAAAGCCTTCAGCGGGCCCTTCCCGGACGTCACCTTCTGCCCCACCGGCGGCATCCGCCGCAACACCGCGGCAGACTACCTGGCCCTCGGCAACGTCCAGGC
>JAXHUV010000006.1:0-11738 GCA_034189445.1 Pseudomonadota bacterium | reverse complement strand
CCAACCCGAACAATCTTCATGGAATTGGTCCCACCCTGGGCATTGACATAATCACCCTTGGTAATCACCACCAGGTCACCCTCCTTGACCGCGCCACGGTTGACCAGCTCCGAAACCGCCAGAGCGTTAGTCCGCTCGTTCGGAATCCTGGCGGAATCAAACGGAACCGTCTGAACGCCCCGGAACATCACAACCCGATGCTGGGTGGAGTGATGGCGCGAAAACGCAAAGATCGGCAGGCTCGACTTGATGCGAGACATCAGCCTCGGCGTGGCGCCGGTTTCGGTCATACAGATGATGGCTGAGACACCCTCAAGATGGTTCGCTGCGTACATGGCGGAAAGAGCGATGGCTTCATCCACTTCCTCCATGCTCTCGTGAATCCGGTGCCTGGACTGATGCATGGACGGATGCTTCTCTGCACCCAGGCAGATACGCACCATGGCTTCCACGGCTTCTTTCGGATAATCCCCCACAGCGGTTTCGGCAGAGAGCATCACCGCATCAGTGTAGTCCATCACTGCGTTGGCAACGTCTGAGACTTCGGCTCGCGTTGGCATCGGGCTGGTGATCATCGACTCCATCATCTGGGTAGCCGTGATGACCGCACGATTAAGAACGCGGGCGCGGGAGATGATGTGCTTCTGTACGCCAACCAGCTGGGCGTCGCCGATTTCCACGGCCAGATCGCCACGGGCAACCATCACGGTATCGGATGCTTCGATTACCGCGTCCAGGGCTTCCACATCGTCGGCAAGCTCCGCCCGCTCAATTTTCGCGACCAGACCCGCGTCGGAGCCTGCTTCTTTAAGCAGACGCCGGGCAATGTGAATGTCCTCGGCGGTGCGGACAAACGAGACCGCCACGTAATCCGCGCCCAGTTTGGCGGCCGTCACGATGTCCTGCTTGTCCTTTTCCGTCAGTGCCTCGGCAGACAGGCCACCGCCTCGCTTGTTCAGCCCCTTGTTATTCGAAAGCGGGCCGCCGATCAGAACGGTGGACGTGATGCTGTGGTCATCGACAGACCGCACTTCCATCTCTATGCGGCCATCATCGAGAACCAGAATGTCCCCTGGTTCGACATCCTTTATCAGTTGCTCGTAATCGATACCGACTCTCTCTTCGGTGCCCGCTTCGTTATCCATGGCGGCATCCAGGATAAACGTCTGCCCAGCCTTGAGGGTAACCTTGTTCTCCGAAAAACGGGCGATGCGAAGCTTGGGACCCTGCAGATCGGCCAACAGTGCGACAAACCGGCCCTGGGCCGCGGCAGCCTCGCGGACACGGCGGGCCCGACCGATGTGCTCCTCGGCGCTACCGTGGGAAAAGTTCAGTCGTGTAACGTCCACACCGGCACTGATAATGGCAGCAAGGGATTCCGGCGAGTCAGTGGCGGGGCCGAGGGTGGCGACAATCTTGGTGCGCCTGAGCATGGTTGGTGTCCTTTGGTTCTTGAAAATGGTCTCGAACAGGGTGGCGGAATAAGCCGGAACGGCCAGATTTACTGGCCGGCCTTGATCAGGGCGAGGGCATTATCCAGCATGCGGTTCGAGAAACCCCATTCATTGTCGTACCAGGCCATGACTTTTACGTGACGACCCAGAACCCGTGTGTGGTTGGCGTCATAGATGCTGGAAAGCGCATTGTGATTGAAGTCCACGCTGACCAGTTTCTCGACATTATAGCCAAGAACCGGGTTTTTCTCGGCGGCCGCTTTGACCGCTTCGTTAACTTCGTCCGCAGTTGTTTCCCGGCTGGCAATAAAGCTGAAATCCACCAGTGATACATTGATGGTGGGAACCCGAACCGCCAGGCCATCGAGTTTGCCGTCAAGCTCTGGAATAACCTTGCCAATGGCGGCAGCGGCGCCGGTTTTGGTTGGAATCATTGACTGGGTTGCGGAGCGCGCCCGGTAGAGATCGGAATGGTAAACGTCGCTCAGTTTCTGATCGTTGGTGTAGGAGTGGATGGTAGTCATCAGGCCACTCTCGATACCAATGGTCCTGTGCAGGGCGTCAACAACCGGTGCCAGGCAGTTCGTGGTACAGGACGCATTGGAAATGACGTCGTGTTCGGCGGTCAGTGTTTCGTGGTTCACGCCGTATACCACCATGGCGTCCGCATCGGGGCTGGGTGCCGAGATGATAACCTTGCGGGCGCCGGCCTTCAGGTGTGCTGCCGCCTTATCGCGTTTGGTGAAAAGGCCGGTACACTCGAAAACAACATCAACACGGTGATCTTTCCAGGGCAGTTCTTCGGGGTTGCGGAGAGCGGTAATGGCAATCCTGTCCCCCTTGACGGTCAGGGATTCCGAGTCGTGGCTGACGTCGGCACCAAATCGGCCATGAACGCTGTCATACTTGAGCAAATGGGCATTGGTTTCGGCATCGCCCAGATCGTTGATGGCGACGACCTGAAGCTGTTCCCGGTAGTTATTTTCATATAATGCTCTGAGGATGTTGCGCCCGATACGGCCAAAGCCATTGATTGCGATACGAATAGTCATTTTCAGACTCCTTCTGTGGCTGATTTGTGTGGCTGATTTGTATGGCTGATTTTGGTCGGCAACCTTTGAAATGTGGTAAATCTGACAAAAAATAAATAAAAATTGAACATTTCAAGGGTGATGACCCAATATAAAGGAAGTGAAATTACGTTCAAAGAAAACCTTTCAATAACGCAAGCAATGGAGCCCGCCATGAATCCGACCATTGACGCTGTTACCCAACGAGTCATCGAGCGCAGTCGCTCAACGCGGCAGGATTACCTGAACCGCATGAATGCTCTCAAAGCCCAATCCCCGCACCGGAGTTCTCTGTCCTGCGGCAATCTGGCCCATGGTTTTGCGGCCTGTAATCAGGGCGATAAAGACACACTGAAGTTCATGAACAAGGCCAACGTGGCCATGGTGACAGCCTATAACGATATGCTTTCGGCCCACCAACCCTATGAAAAGTTCCCGGACCTGATTCGGGAAGCGGCCCGGGGGATGGGATCCGTGGCCCAGGTCGCCGGCGGTACGCCCGCCATGTGTGATGGCGTGACCCAGGGCCAGCCGGGTATGGAGCTGAGCCTGTTTTCCCGGGACACCATTGCCATGAGCACCGCCGTGGCCCTGAGTCACAACATGTTCGATGCCGCGTTGCTGCTGGGCATCTGTGACAAGATTGTCCCGGGCCTTCTGATCGGCTCACTGAGCTTCGGTTACCTGCCCACTATTCTGGTTCCGTCGGGCCCCATGCCGTCAGGGTTGCCGAATAAGGAAAAACAGCGGATTCGCCAGCTTTACGCCGAGGGCAAGGTTGGCAAGGACGAACTGTTGGAAGCCGAAAGCAAGTCCTACCACAGCCCCGGCACCTGTACGTTTTATGGCACAGCCAACAGTAATCAGCTGTTGGTGGAAGTCATGGGGCTGCATATGCCAGGGTCGGCCTTCGTAAACCCCAATACGCCGTTGCGCGACGAGCTTACCCGAGCCGCGACCGAGCAGGTAATCAAACTATCGAAGCCTCACGGCGGCGAGCTCGGTCTGGGCGATATGGTGGATGAAAAAAGCATCATCAATGCCCTGGTGGCGCTGCTGGTCACCGGGGGCTCCACCAATCACACCATTCACTGGATCGCTATTGCCCGGGCGGCGGGGATCATCATCGATTGGAACGACTATGCCGAACTTTCTTCCGTGGTTCCATCCATGACCCGGATCTATCCCAACGGGCAGGAAGATGTGAATGCCTTCCACGAAGCTGGCGGTACTCCGTTCCTGATCAGGGAACTGCTGAGTGGCGGCTATCTGCATAATGATGTGAATACCGTTGTTGGTCATGGCCTGGAGCGCTACACCGAGATGCCGGAGCTGGTGGATGAAAAGCTGGTGTGGAAGCCAGCGCCGGAAAAAAGCCTACGCCCGGATGTGCTCAGCCCGGTTGCGGAACCCTTTGCACCGGATGGTGGGCTGAGGGTGCTTGATGGCAACCTTGGCCGGGGCGTCATCAAGGTATCCGCCGTTGCCCCGGAACATCGGAAAGTTGAGGCACCGGCGGTGGTGTTTAACGACCAGAACGAACTCAAGGCAGCCTTTGAGGCCGGCGACCTGGACAGGGACTGCATTGTGATCGTGCGTTTCCAGGGCCCAAAGAGTAATGGCATGCCGGAACTGCACAAGCTCACCCCCTACCTTGGCGTGTTGCAGGATCGCGGATTCAAGGTGGGCCTGGTGACCGATGGCCGTATGTCCGGTGCGTCCGGTAAGGTACCCGCGGCGATCCATGTTTATCCGGAGGCCCTGGATGGCGGGCCCCTGGCCAGGGTCAAGAATGGTGATCCGGTTTGTCTGGATGCCGAAAATGGTGTTCTTGCCATCCGCGTGGATGCGCAGGAGTTCGCTGGCCGGGCACCTGAAAAAGCGGACCTGACCGGGTATCATCATGGCTACGGTCGGGAGTTGTTTGGCTGGATGCGTCGCGCCGCCGGCAATCCCGAGGAAGGGGCCAGCGTTTTCTGGAATCACGAGGCATGACAGCAACACATTATTCACTGGTCGGTGATATCGGTGGCACCAATGCACGTTTTGCCCTGGTAGAACGGGGTAGCGTGCAGCCCCGGGCCATCGAGATTCTAGCCTGTGGAGAATACGCTAATCTCGACGGCGCCGTGCGGGATTACCTGGCCCGGGTCGGGGTTTCGGAGGTAGACGGGGCCTGTCTGGCAGTTGCCTCACCAGTTCTGGGTACCCAGGTGCGGATGACCAACAACCACTGGCGCTTTGATACCGAAGAAGTCCGGGCGCAGTTTGGCTGGTCGATGTTCAAGGTGATTAATGATTTTACCGCCATGGCCCTTGGCGTTCCCCACGTTGCGGGCGACCATCTGGTGCATGTTTGTGGCGGCCCGGGTGACAGCCGTCGCCCCAGACTCGTTATGGGCCCCGGGACCGGGCTCGGTGTGTCAGGCCTGGTGCCCATTGAGCATGGCTGGGTGCCTTTAATGACCGAAGGTGGTCACGTGGATTTTGCCCCCACGGATGATACCGAAATGGCCGTGCTGCGGATTCTCAAGGCCCGGTTTGGCCGGGTCTCCGTAGAGCGTGTTCTGTGTGGCCAGGGCCTGCTGAACCTGTATCAGGCCCTGGCTGAAATTCAGGGCGTGGCTGCGCCATTGGATGCGCCGGAAAAAATCACTGCGGCGGCGGTGGAAAACACCAACACCCTGGCTCGTCACACGCTTCGCCATTTCTGTGAAATCCTCGGCCGGGTAGCCGGCAACGGGGTACTCACCCTGGGGAGCACAGGTGGAGTCTACCTGTGTGGCGGAATCCTGCCGCGCTTCCTCGAGTTCTTTCTTGAAAGCCCGTTCCGTAAAGGCTTTGAGGATAAAGGAAGAATGCGCCCGTTGCTGGAGTTCACGCCGGTCTACCTGGTCACCGAACCATACACCGGCCTGCTGGGAGCCGCCGAGGCCTTGGGTAATCCGGAGGTGTGACACCGGTTGAACGGAGCTTGATCAGAGGTAAGGTGCCGGTTGGCTCTGATCAAAACGGTACTGGCGGTTATACACGCCGTTTCCTGCCGGCTTATGCAATCCCCCTGATGATGGAGCGTCCATGACTGAGGATCTGTCCCGGATTCCGTTCGACGACCTGGTTCGACGTGTGCGGGCATGCACTATTTGTGCGCATGTTCTGCCCCATGAGCCAAGGCCGGTCATACAGATATCGGAAAGCGCCAGAATTCTGGTGGTCGGGCAGGCCCCGGGCAGGCGGGTGCATGAAACCGGATTGCCCTTCAATGACCCCAGCGGGGACCGGCTTCGGCAATGGATGGGTATTACCCGGGATACCTTCTATGACGAGCAGAAGCTCGCAATCCTGCCCATGGGGTTTTGCTACCCTGGCACTGGTAAATCCGGTGATCTTCCGCCGCGACCGGAGTGTGCTCCGGCTTGGCGCAATTTACTGCTGGATCGTCTGCCTGACATCGCGTTGACTCTGATAATTGGTCAATACGCCCATGCCTGGCATCTTCCCGGTACCGGAAAACCCGTTACGGAAAACGTCAGGCGCTGGCGGGATTATTGGCCAGACCTGGTGCCCTTGCCGCACCCCAGCCCCAGAAACAATGGTTGGTTACGTAAAAATTCCTGGTTTGAGGCTGAGGTAATCCCGGAGCTGCAATCACTGGTCAAAAGTGTTCTGCAGCCCGGGGAAATTCGGGCCACGCTTTTCTGACCCTTTAGATCCCGGACTTCAGGCACCTTTTTTAGTGTGTTTCTCTATCCTGCCTCACACAGCATGACAAAATTTTGACAAGCATCAATCCCGGGTTCAGCTTATGCTTTACTGTAGAAACACGTTTTCCCGGCAAGGCAGGAGGGCACCATATGACCGACCGGAAATCCGAACTGGAAACACTGAGGGCAGACCTGACGGCCAGGCTTGCCCGGTATGAAGCACACCAACACCGGGAAGGTGGAGCACTGGACAAGGATTTTGAGGAGCAGGCTACCCAGGCTCAGAATGACGAGGTGGTCGACTCGCTTGAAACTGAAACCCGTGTCGAACTCGCACAGATCGACCACGCCCTGGCGCGGATTGAGAACGGCGTTGGCGATGAATGCGAATCCTGCGGCGAGGCCATCGACCCCCGCCGCTTACGGCTTCTGCCGTACACCACCGTCTGCGTGAACTGTGCCAAAGACTGACTCCCCGCGCTCCGGTGCCGCTGGATAAATGCGGGCAAGGGGAAAAGCATGCACCAACCATGGGTGCCCGCAGTCTGGGTGGTGGTCTTTGTTGCCGTATTTAGTCAGCTTCAGTCTTCGGGTTTGCTCAGGTCCAGCCACTGCTGGGACAGCCAGTAGTAACTGCCATCGCCCGCGGGATGGGTGCAATTATAGCGGAATCGCCGGCTATTGAAGGACTCGGGTGCCTGTATTTCGACGTTGCCGTCAATTACGTCAACGTCGATACGTCCCTGACCGGAGGCAAAGCAGGTCAGCCGGTTAGCGTCAATGGGGTCAGCCAGCGGCAAAACCAGGGTGGGGGGATTCTCCAAGATAACGCCGTCCGGCAGCTCGCCGGTATCAATCGGGAGGGCTTTACTGCGAAGCTTGTCCTCAAGGCTCCCCAACTGGCCGTAGGCGTTCGCCATCGAAAAGCGAGGCAATCGGGTATGCTCGGTTTTTGGGCCGATGGCGCCTGACTGCTGGCCGAAACCGTACCAGCCACGCTCGGCGACTTTGCGCTCCAATGCTTCGTCAAACTCTCCGTATGGGTACGCGAACATGGGCGCCGGTGCGTCCAGTTGTCGGGCGAGGGTCTCCTGGGCCGAATCAAGGCTGTTGGTAACCCGGGCTTGCCAGTCAGTTTCCCGTTCGTCTGGCTTCCGGGCCAGGTGACCGTGGTCGGCGCTGTGATTGGCAATGGTCACGCCCGGGCGTTCGGCGAGTTCCCGGATCTGGTTCCAGGTCATATAGCCGTTACGGCCAACGGCTTGGGTGTTGACGAAAATCGTGTAAGGGTAGGCTTTATCAGCCAGCAGCGGCGCCGCCGTATGATAGACGGAGTCGTAGGCGTCATCAAAGGTAATCGCGATGTGGTTGCCTTGCCCGGTGCCAGTCAGGGTTGTTTCGGTGCCTCTCAGCAGATCCACAACTTCCAGCTCCAGATCAGAAATCGTGTCCAACTGGCCTTCGAACAGAGACACGGGCGTGCTGGTGGCCGGCGGCGTCGAATCACTGACGTGATGGTACTGCAGGACAACGAGGTCGGCGTGGGCTGAGATGGCCGCGGCCATTACAGCGATAAAAAAGGAAGGTTTCAGGAATACGTTGAGCTGCATATCGTCTCCTGTGTTTCCGTGCTCCCCGCCAAGCCGGACGGGCCGGTCAGATGCCGTGACGGAAGTGGGCTTTCAGTACGGCAAAGGCCTGATTGAGATGCTGAATGGTTTCGGTCTTGCCGCCGCGATCCGGGTGGGCGTGCATGACGGCCCGGCGGAAACGTTTCTTGACTGTTGGAAAATCGGTGGGAACCGCCTTGAAGCCCAGTACTTCCGCTGCTTCCTTCGTTGCGGATTGCGCTGGTGCCTGGCCGAGGGAACCTGCCCGGAAATCATTCATCATCTGCTGAATCGCTGCCTCCGGCAGACGGTACTGGGAGAGGTCCAGATAGAAATCACGAAGTGTATCGACACTGTCTGGAACCCCTTCGCCGCTGACTACCGTCTGCGCCTCGATGCAAATGCCAAGGGGAGAAATCCTCAGGCTCTCGCCGGCTTCGGATAACTGATCACGGAGGCGGTAGAGCACGTGGAACAACAGAAAATGAACCGGGTAAAGTTTCTCCGGCTCGCTGAAAACAACGTCTCCAAGCAGTTCCCAGGGTGGTTTCTGAAGTGCTTTGATCAGTGATAATTCATTCATGCCTGCCGGTGCCGACCGGAGTTCGTGCTCAACGGCTACCAGCAGGTACTGAATCTGCTGCTCCAGGCAGTCATCTTCACTCGATTGCAATCTGTCCATGTCGGTATCCTGTTTCTTAATCCCGGTGACGGGTATAATCAGGCCTCCATTTTCCCTATGCACCTGGTTGGTATGTCCGAAGCAATGATCGCCAGTTCCGAGCCGTCCCTCAACCCAGAGCGGGAGCGCCGCCAGAAACTGGAGTTGAACAAGCTGCAGAAGCGTCTGCGCCGCGAAGTCGGGCAGGCGATTGCCGATTTCTCGATGATTGAAGCCGGCGACAAAGTCATGTGCTGCCTCAGTGGTGGCAAGGACTCTTACACCATGCTCGATATTCTGCTCAACCTGCAGAAGAGTGCCCCGGTTTCGTTCGAGCTGATTGCCGTCAACCTTGACCAGAAGCAGCCCGGTTTTCCGGAAGATGTGTTGCCCGAATACCTGTTGTCCATGGGTATCGAGTATCACATCATCGAGAAGGATACCTACAGTATTGTTAAGGAAAAAGTGCCGGAAGGGAAGACTACCTGCGGTCTGTGTAGCCGGCTACGTCGCGGAATTCTCTATAATTTCGCAGAAGATCACGGGGTTACCAAGATAGCCTTGGGCCACCACCGGGATGACCTGCTGGAAACCCTGTTCCTGAACATGTTCCACGGCGGCAAGCTGAAGTCCATGCCGCCGGTTCTGCACAGTGACGATGGTCGCAATACGGTTATCCGGCCGCTGGCCTACAGCCGGGAAAAAGATATCGCCCGCTATGCCGGTCTTCGGGAGTTTCCCATCATTCCCTGCAATCTGTGTGGTTCCCAGGAAAATCTTCAGCGCCAGGTTATCAAGGACATGTTCCAGAGCTGGGACAAGCAGCACCCCGGTCGGCTGGAGACCATGTTCCGGGCCATGTGCAATGTGGAACCTTCGCACCTGGCGGATACCAACCTCTACGATTTCAAGGAAGGTAAGCGCCTCGGTGGTAAGCGCCAGGCCGTGCAGACGGCGGAACCCGAGGCGGCGCCGGACTTCGGTCGCCTGGATGTGCTGAATATCTAGTGCCCGGCCAGATGCAGGAAAGGCAGCGTCCAGAGGCCGAACAGTACCAGAAGGCCGCCAGTGACCTTGCGAAACAGCTGGTGGCTCTGCAACCCTCGGATCCAGTTGGCCGCGAAACCCGTGGCCAGCATGGAGGGCAGGGTGCCGAGCCCGAAAAACAGCATGGTGAGGGCGGCCGAACCCACCGTCGGTTGCAACGCCGCCCACCCCAGTGTGCTGTAAACCAACCCGCAGGGCAGCCAGCCCCAGAGCGCTCCGAGGGCAAGTGCCTGTCCGCCGTGATTCACCGGCAGGAAGCGGCGGGTCAGTGGGGAGAGGCGTGCCCAGACCGGAGCACCGATCCGTTCAACGTAGCGAATCCCCTGCCACCACTGCCCCATAGACAGCCCCATGAAGATCAGCAGAATCCCCGCCAGGGTCCGAAGTGCAAGGCCCGCAGCGGTCCACTGGCTGGCGGCGGTACTGGCTAAGGCAACCAGTGTGGCGATCAGCACATAGCTGCCGATTCGCCCGAAATTGAAGGCCAGAAGCATGACTGTTTGCCGGAGCCGGAACCCCCGGCCCACGGGCAGGGCCATTGAGAGGGAAGCGCTGATACCGCCGCACATACCGAGGCAGTGCGTACTGCCGAGCAGTCCGATCAGGAAGGCGCTCGGATAGCTGAGGTAGAGTTCCGGGCTCATCCTTTTTGGGGCTTATCCTCATCCGGATTGGCGGCTTCGCCGACTTCAGCTGTGGGCTCCGGGGTTGGTTTCTCAGCGACCGGTTTATCGGTGCGCGCTTCGTCCGGGATCATGTCCTTGTCATCATCGTAAAGTATCCGATGGGCTGGGCCTTCGAGATCATCATACTGACCGTTCTTGACCGCCCATGAAAACAGCACGATGCCCAGGGCCACCAGGATGAGCATCACCGGTACCAGGAACATTACGATTTGCACGGCGAAACCTCGCGGAAATAGAGTATAGGGTTACGGTATCAGGAGAGGGCCTGGGCGCCAACCGCCGGATTGTGCTGACTCGTTTGCTTTGGTGCCTTGCCGAGTCTCAGCGCATTTAATACAACCACCAGGGAACTGAGGGACATGCCAATCGCCGCCAGCCAGGGAGGCACCATGCCAGCCGCTGCCAGGGGCAGCGCGCAGGCATTGTAGGCAAGGGCCCACCAGAGATTCTGCCGGATGATGCGCCGGGTCCGATGGCTGGTTTTCAGTGCCTCAACCAACTGCAGTAACTGGCCGTTCAGCAGAACCGCATCGGCCTGCAGTTTAGTCAGGTCCGAGGCCGTGCCCATGGCAACCGAGACTCCCGCGCCGGCCATCGACGGCAGATCGTTCAGGCCATCGCCGACCATCATGATATGCCGGCCTTCGGATGCCAGCTTCTGCAGTACCGCCAGCTTTTCTTCCGGGGAGGCCTGTCCGATCGCCTCGTCTATTCCCAGGATGCGCGCCACCTGCTCAACATGCCCGGAGCGGTCGCCACTCAGCAGCAGAGTGCGAATGCCAGCTTCCTGAAGAGACTTGATGGCCGCGCGGGCGTCGTCCCGGGGTTGGTCGTCTAGCCGGAAACAGGCCAGCCATTCGCGGTCTGACGCCAGCCAGATCTCCATGCCCTGGTGAAGCTCAGCTTGTGGAGCCGGAGCAGCAGTATGCGCTTCTACGAAACCCCGGTGGCCGATGCAGAGTGGCATGTCGCCCAGCCAGCCGGAGAGTCCCCCGCCGACGTGATTTTTCACCTGTTCGACCGCCGCGGTGGTTCGCCGGTGGAATACTCTGGCGATCGGATGCTCGGAATATTTTTCAAGCCCGGCTGCGAGCTTCAGGCAGGTCTGCTGGTCCATACTGCCGACAATGTCGGTGCCTGTCAGGCTGAGTTCTCCCCGGGTCAATGTGCCGGTTTTATCGAACACCAGGGTATCGATGGTATTCATCGATTCCAGGGTATGGCCCCGGGTAGGCAGAAATCCAAGGCGGCGTAGTCTGACTGTCGCCGAGGTGATGGCGGTCGGGGTTGCCAGCGACAGTGCGCAGGGGCAGGTTACCACCAGTACCGACAGGGTGATATCGAAGGCGTTATCGGCGCCTGCCAGCCACCAGCCTGTCCAGACGACCGGGGCCAGCATCAATACCCCTCCCACAAATTTCCCCGCCACCCGGTCGGCCATCATCGCGACCCGAGGCTTTTCCGACTGCACCCGATCCAGCACCCGAAGAATACCTGAAAGCCGGG
>JAXHUV010000059.1:10219-11560 GCA_034189445.1 Pseudomonadota bacterium | reverse complement strand
GCAATGATCGAACGCAGCCATCTGGAGATTCTCAGAGCGGTCAATCAGCAAGGTTCCCTGACGGCGGCGGCCGAGCGCCTGCATCTGACCCAGTCTGCCCTCAGCCATTCCATTGGTAAGCTGGAGCGCCAGCTGGGTACCGACATCTGGGTGCGGGAAGGGCGACAGTTACGATTAACCCAGTCGGGGGAATACCTGCTGTCACTTGCCAACAGGCTGTTGCCGCAGATGGAACATGCGGAGATGCTGATCGGGCAGTTTGCCAGGGGGCAACGTGGCACGCTGCGTATCGGGATGGAGTGCCATCCCTGCTATCAATGGCTGCTGAAGGTGGTCGGGCCCTACCTGGAACGCTGGCCGGGCGTGGATGTGGATGTCAAACAGAAATTCCAGTTCGGCGGCATTGGCGCATTGTTTGGTCACGATATCGATATGCTGGTAACCCCGGACCCCTTGCACCGTCCGGGCCTGGTCTTCGAGCCGGTGTTCGATTACGAACAGGTGCTTGTGGTGGCTGCGGACCATGCTCTGGCGGGTAGGGCCTGGGCTGAACCCGGGGATCTGGAGAAGGAAACCCTGATTACCTACCCGGTGGAGATCGAGCGGCTGGATATCTATACCCGGTTCCTGCTGCCGGCTCATACCAGTCCGGCGCGGCATAAAACCATCGAGACCACCGATATCATGCTGCAGATGGTAGCTGCGGGCCGCGGGGTGACCGCGCTTCCTCGCTGGCTGGTGGAGGATTACGGCGCCCGCATTCCGGTTCGGCCGGTGCAGCTGGGTGAAGCCGGGATTCCCAAACAGATTTTCCTGGGCCTTCGTGAGCGGGATCGGGAGGTGGATTATCTGAATTCGTTCATGAAGCTGGCAAGTGAGGTTCGCTGGAGTAGTGATGCACTACGCTAGTGTCTTCGGTTAAACTGCGCAAAAATTCGTTCAGGAAGCCAGACTATATGAGTGATATACCCGCAGACCTCAAATACATTGAGACCCATCAATGGGTCCGCGTGTCGGATGACGGCACGGCGACGGTCGGCATTACCGATTTTGCCCAGGAGCAACTGGGTGATGTGGTTTATATCGGTGTTCCGGATCTGGGCGCGACTGTGAATGGTGGCGAGGAAGCCGGCGTGGCCGAGTCGGTCAAGTCGGCTTCGGACGTATTCAGCCCGGTGACGGGTGAGGTTATCGAGGTGAATGAGAGCCTTGAGGATGAGCCGGAGAAGGTCAACGAAGATCCTTATGGTGACGGCTGGCTGTATAAGGTGAAGCTGGCGGATGCCGGTGAGCTGGATGGCCTGATGGATGCTGCGGCTTATGCGGAGCATGTGGCTGCCG
>JAXHUV010000059.1:5323-10119 GCA_034189445.1 Pseudomonadota bacterium | reverse complement strand
GGCCGGTGTTCAGGCGGAGCTGCGGGCGTCGAATGACAAACCGCTGGGTACGGTGTTCGTGAGCCCCCATGCGTTGATCTGTGGCCGGCTGATCAGTCGGGATCCGGGCCATGGTATGACGCCGCAGCGGTTGACCCAGCGGATGGAGACTGCGCTTGCGCTGCGGGAGCGGCTGTTCGACAAGCCGTTTTATCGTTGGGTGTTTGGCGACAGTGACGGGCTTTCGGGGCTGGTGATTGACCGGTTTGATGCCACGGTGGTGGTGCAGATTTCCACGGCCGGCATGGAGCTGATGAAGGAAGCGGTTGTGCGGGCAGTCCAGCGTTTGGTTCACCCGGAGGCGATCATCCTCAAGAACGATGGCAAGATGCGCAAGGTGGAGGGGTTGGATACCTACGTGGAGCAGGCCCATGGCGCTGAAATCAGACTGCTGGAGGTGGAGGAGAATGGTGTCCGGTTCGAAGTGCCATTGGAAGGCGGCCAGAAGACGGGCTGGTTCTATGATCATCGGATGAACCGCGCCCGTTTGCAGGCTTATGCGCCGGGCAAGCGGGTTCTGGATGTGTTCAGTTATGTCGGTGGCTGGGGTATTCAGGCGGCCTGTGCTGGTGCCACTCAGGTGACCTGTGTCGACAGTTCGGCCGGTGCCATTGACTCGGTTCACCACAACGCCAGGCTCAATGGCCTGGACAATGTGGAAACCATTGAGGGCGACGCCTTCGACGCCCTGAAGGCGCTGGCGGATGAGAAGGAGAAGTTCGATATCGTGGTGCTGGATCCGCCGGCACTGATTCCCCGGCGCCGGGACCAGAAGGCGGGGGAGGAGGCCTATGCCCGGCTGAATCAGCTCGGCCTGCGGTTGCTGGAACGCGATGGCATTCTGGTGTCCGCGTCCTGTTCCATGCATCTATCGCAGGACAAGCTGGTGGACATCATTCGTGGCAGCGGCCGCAAGATTGACCGCTTTGTCCAGTTGTTGGAGCAGGGGCATCAGGCGCCGGATCATCCGGTGATTCCGGGTATTCCAGAGACCGATTACATCAAGTCCTGCTTTGTGCGCTCACTGACCGGTTTTTTCTGAAGCCGGTGAAGTCGGGGTGAGATGTGAAAGTGACATCACTTTCCAGCCGTTGTCCCGGGCAAATTTCTCCAGGGTAGGGTCCGGATCGACGGCGACCGGATTGTCCACTTTTTTCAGTAGCGGCAGGTCATTGTGGGAGTCGCTGTAAAACCATGCCCCCTCAAGTGTCCGGTTATGGGCAGCCAGCCAGTCATCCAGCCGAGTGACCTTGCCATCCTGAAAGCTCGGCGTACCAGCCACTTCGCCGGTATAACGGCCGTTAACCAGTTCCGGTTCGGTGGCAATCAAGTGCTCAACGCCGAGGGCCTCGGCAATGGGTTCGGTCACAAACCGGTTGGTGGCGGTGATGATCATCAGGGTGTGGCCCTGCTCCCGGTGGCTGTCCAGCAGCGCATCCGCACTGGCCTGCATCATGGGGCGCACCTTTTTCCCCATAAAGGCTTCCCGCCAGGCCAGTAGCTCGTTCATATTGTGGCGGGCCAGCGGCTGAAGAGCAAAGCCCAGGTAATGCAGGATATCCAGCTCGCCATCCAGGTATTCCTGGTAGAAGCGGTCGTTGGCACGGCGGTATTCCTCGGCATCGACAATGCCCTCCTCCACCAGAAACTCGCCCCAGGCGTGGTCGCTGTCGCCGGCCAGAAGAGTGTTGTCCAGATCAAAAATTGCGAGCGTCAAGCGGTTACCTCCGGTGATCGTAGCGGTACGGGAAAACGTTAATTCTAGCAGTTTTAAGTCCGACAGGCTGCTGGCGCGTGACCTGTATCCAACGGCTCCGTTTGCCGAACTCTTGGGATTCTGTAAGAATGAGAGCAGCCTGGATAAATCCGACCGGTTAATTTTTGCACCGGTCCACTGACTTTTGAGAGGACTGTGCCGTGATCGATTCAGACGGTTTCAGACCCAACGTCGGAATCATTCTGGCCAATCACAGAGGAGAGGTTCTCTGGGCAAGGCGAATAGGGCAGGACTCCTGGCAGTTCCCCCAGGGTGGCATCAAATATGATGAATCCCCCGAAGACGCACTGTACCGGGAGCTTGGAGAGGAAGTCGGCCTGTGTGCAAACGATGTTGAAATCATCAGTTGCACCCGGGGCTGGCTGAGGTATCGACTCCCGAGGAGGATGGTACGCCAAAACTCCCGCCCCGTTTGTGTGGGCCAAAAACAGAAATGGTTCCTGCTGAGGATGTTATCGCCGGACGCGCGGGTTTGTGTGGACGGTACCGATTCACCGGAGTTCGATGGCTGGCAGTGGGTGAGCTACTGGTATCCGTTGGCTCAGGTGGTTTCATTCAAGCGAGAAGTGTATCGACGCGCGCTGAGAGAACTTGCGCCACGGCTGTTCTACAACATGGAGCAGTGGCACGGGTTGGAGCAGAATCAGCGTTTACAGGAACACCAGAAATGACGGACTGACACCGCCATGCTGAGCATTCTGCGAAGTCTAGTACAAGAGGTAAGCGGTGCCCGCGATCTGCAGGAGGCGATGGGTATCATTGTGTCACGGGTGCAGAAAGCCATGGCCACCGAGGTCTGTTCCGTCTACCTGCTGGACCGGGCCACCAACCGCTACATTCTGATGGCTACTGAAGGGCTCTATCGCAAGGCGGTTGGCGAGGTGAGTCTTGCCTACTCCGAGGGTCTTGTCGGGCTCGTGGGCGCCCGCGAGGAGCCCATTAACCTGGAAAATGCCCCTTCTCATCCCCGCTATCGTTATTTCCCCGAAACCGGGGAAGAGCGGTTCCGATCCTTCCTGGGTGTTCCCATCATTCACAATCGCCGGGTGCTGGGCGTGCTGGTTGTTCAGCAGCGGGAAAGTTCCCGGCATTTTGACGAAGGTGAAGAAGCCTTCCTGGTCACCGTATCGGCACAGCTCGCGGGGGTTATTGCCCACAGCGAAGCAACCGGCGCCATCAGCGGGCTATCGCTGACCGGTGAGGCGGCTCACGATATCAGCTTCAATGGTGTGCCCGGCGCTCCGGGCGTTGCCATCGGCAATGGTGTTGTGGTTTATCCGTCGGCTGACCTTGATGTGGTTCCCGAGAAGCCCGCCGACGATATCGATCAGGAGCTTGAGCTGTTCCGGGCTTCGGTTAATGCGGTCAGGGAAGATATCGAGCGAGTGGCCAAACGGCTGGCCTCGCAATTACGGCCCGAAGAGCAGGCCCTGTTCGATGTCTACCTCAGGATGCTGGGTGACGACGCCATGCCCGGTGAGGTGGCAAACAAGATCAGGGAAGGGATTTGGGCCCAGGGCGCTCTTAAGCAAGTGGTGCAGCAATACATCCGCCATTTCGAGATGATGGACGATCATTACCTTCAGGAACGCGCTGTTGATATCCGGGATCTGGGTCGCCGTCTCTTGTCGCACCTTCAGGAGGGTGAGCAGAAACACCCGAATTACCCGGAGCGGACGGTACTGGTCAGCGAGGAGTTGACACCAGCCATGCTTGGGGAGGTTCCCAAGGGGCAGTTGGTTGGCCTGGTGTCGGTCAAGGGGTCCAGTAACTCCCATGTGGCCATTCTTGCCCGTTCCATGGGTGTGCCCACGGTTATGGGGCTGGTGGATATTCCCGTCAACCAGCTCGATGGCAAGGAGCTGATTGTGGATGGCTTCGAGGGTCAGATCTTTGCGTCGCCGTCCTCGGATTTGCGGTTGTACTATCAGGCGATCTGCGACGAAGAAGACGAGCTGATCCGGGGTCTTGAAGTCCTCAAGGACAAGCCCTGTGAAACCACCGATCATCACCGGGTGTCGCTTCTGGTCAACACCGGTTTGATGACCGACGTCGTCCGCTCACTGTCCCACGGTGCCGAGGGTATTGGCCTGTATCGGACCGAAGTGCCTTTCATGATCAAGGACCGCTTCCCCTCCGAACAGGAGCAGCGGGGGTATTACCGGGAGCAGCTTGAGGCCTTTGCCCCCAACCCGGTTACCATGCGGACCCTGGATATCGGTGGCGACAAGGCGCTGACCTATTTTCCGATCCATGAAGAGAACCCGTTCCTTGGCTGGCGGGGTATCCGGGTCACTCTGGATCATCCGGAGATCTTCCTGGTGCAGGTCAGGGCCATGCTCAAGGCCAGCGAGGGCCTGAACAACCTTCAGATCATGCTGCCGATGATCTCCAACATCTCGGAGGTGGAGGAATCCCTGCACCTGATTTACCGGGTGTATCACGAGGTTCGCGAAGAGGGTTATGACATTCACATGCCCAAAGTGGGCGTGATGGTCGAGGTTCCCGCTGCCGTCTACCAGATCCGGGAGCTGGCGGACCGGGTGGATTTCCTCTCGGTCGGCTCCAACGATCTGACCCAGTACCTGCTGGCGGTGGACCGCAACAACCCCCGGGTTGCCCAGCTCTATCACTCCTATCACCCGGCGGTGCTTCAGGCGCTGGTGCGGATTGCCCAGGATGCGCACTCGGTGGGCAAACCTGTCGGCATTTGTGGCGAGCTGGCGGGTGATCCCGGTGGCGCGCTGCTGCTGATGGCCATGGGCTATGATTCCCTGTCCATGAACGCGGCCAGTCTGCCCAAGGTCAAGTCGGTAATTCGCAGTGTCAGTCAGCAATGGGCCATCCAGTTGCTGGAGGATGTGCTGCTGCTGGATTCGCCTCATGTCATCAAGAGCTGTGTCGATCTGGCGTTGCGCAATGCCGGGTTTGGGCGCTATCTGAGGCCGGGCAAGTCAACCGCCATGGTAGTATCGGAGGC
>JAXHUV010000059.1:0-5223 GCA_034189445.1 Pseudomonadota bacterium | reverse complement strand
GTTACCCTGGTAACCGAAGTATCGGGCGGTCCGTAACGGCCCCGCATTGTTATCCGGAAGGAAAAGGGACGGCTATGAGCTCGGCATCTGATCATAAACCCGCACCCCGCATCGGGCTTGCCCTCGGTGGCGGTGGCCCTTTGGGCGGAATTTATGAAATCGGAGCGCTCCGGGCCCTGGATGAGGCGCTTGATGGTCTGGACTTCAACAATATTGACGTGTATGTCGGCGTCAGTGCCGGTTCTTTCGTGGCGGCGAACCTCGCCAACCAGATGACCACGGCGCAATTGTGCCGGATTTTCGTGCGCAATGAGGCGGAAGTGCATCCGTTTCACCCGGAGGTATTCTATCGACCGGCTTTCCGGGAGATCGGCAGCCGATTGTTGGCGATACCGGGCCTGGTTTCGACGGCGGTGAGTCGCTTCGTCAACAACCCCTACGATCAGAGCCTGCTGGAAGCCATGACCATTCTGGCCCAGGCAGCGCCGGCCGGATTGTTTGATAACGAGGGCCTGCATGAGTATCTCAAGCGGGCCTTCACCATGCTGGGCCGTACTAATGATTTCCGCCAGCTCAAGCGCAGCCTCTACATAGTCGCGGCCGATGTTGAGAGTACCGAAGCCATTTGCTTTGGCGCCCCCGGTTTTGATCATGTGCCTGTTTCCAAAGCCATTCAGGCCAGTACAGCATCGCCGGGCCTGTATGTGCCAGTGGAAATTGATGGCCATTATTATGTGGATGGCACACTGCGCAAAGGGCTGCACGCCTCTGTTGCTTTTGAAGACGGCGCCGACCTGGTTTTCGCCGTGAACCCTCAGGTGCCGATAGATGCCAGCGCCGCGGTCCGGGCTGGCTCCATGCAACCGGGCGAGCTGACCCGCTCGGGCATGCCAAACCTTCTGTCACAGACCTTCAGGACCATGGTGTACTCCCGGATGCAATCCGGCATTGCCCAGTACGCCCGGGATTATCCGGACAAGGACATTCTGCTGTTTGAGCCTACCCGCGACGACGCCAAGCTGTTCTTCGCCAACGTATTCAGCTTTCAGTCCCGGAGAATGGTGTGTGAGCACGCTTACCAGATGACCCGACGGGATCTTCTGAATCGTGCCGATCAACTGGAGCCCAGGTTGGCGAAATATGGCATCACCCTGAGGCGGGATCGCCTCGAAGACGAACAGCGTACCATCAGTACCAGTCTTTATGGCGAGATGTTGCCACTGTATGTGGCCAAAGGCAGGAAGAAAAAAGCGGAAAAGGGCTTCGGGAATGTCACTCAGCTTTTCTCGAAAGCCCAATAATTCGGGGTCAGATGAAAATGGGGTCAGATGAAAAGTTCATCTGACCCCATTTTCATCTGACCCCTTGATCTTGTTCACGCTTACAGGATATACCGGCTCAGGTCCTCGTCTTCGGACAAGTCTCCAAGCTTTTCATTCACGTATTCAGCGGTTACCTCGAAACCATCGGTTACCTTGTCGCCGGCGTCGAAGGACAGGGTTTCCAGCAACCGCTCGAGTACGGTATGCAGCCTTCGGGCACCGATGTTTTCAGTGTTCTCGTTCACCTTCCAGGCAACCTCGGCAATGCGGGCAATGGCATCTTCCCGGAACGTCAGCTTGACCCCTTCGGTCAGCATCAGTGCCTCGTACTGCTGCACCAGGGAGGCATCGGGTTCGGTCAGGATGCGCTTGAAGTCGTCGGGCGTAAGCGCCTGAAGCTCAACGCGGATCGGCAAACGGCCCTGCAGCTCTGGAATAAGATCCGAGGGTTTGGACAGGTGGAACGCGCCGGAGGCAATAAACAGAATATGATCGGTGCGCACGGAACCGTATTTGGTGCTCACGGTGCTGCCCTCGATTAACGGAAGCAGATCCCGCTGGACACCCTCGCGGGAGACATCCGACGAGGTGTTCTCGGATCGCTTGGCCACCTTGTCGATCTCATCCAAAAACACGATGCCATTCTGCTCCACCGCCTGGATGGCTTTCTGTTTGATTTCTTCTTCGTTGACCAGCTTCGCGGCCTCTTCTTCCTTGGCTCGCTTGAGTGCGTCCGCAACCTTCATTTTCCGGGTCTTGCGCTTGTCGGAAGACAGGTTTGAAAACATGCTCTGTAGCTGGCTGGTCATCTCTTCCATGCCCGGGGGGGCCATGATTTCAACCCCGGCGCCGGAGTTGCGCAGGTCAATCTCGATTTCCTTGTCATCCAGCTCGCCCTCCCGGAGTTTTTTCCGGAACAGCTGGCGGGTGGATGAATCGGGGCTGCGCTGGCTGTCCTCACCGAAATCCCTGGGCGGCGGAATCAGCGCGTCCAGAATACGCTCTTCGGCAGCATCCAGCGCTCGTTCCTCGTGGCGCTTCATCTCCGCTTCCCGCAGCATTTTGACAGCCATATCCGCCAGATCGCGGATAATGGATTCCACGTCACGGCCCACGTAACCGACTTCCGTGAATTTCGTGGCTTCCACTTTCAGAAACGGGGCATCGGCCAATTTGGCGAGGCGCCGGGCAATCTCGGTTTTACCCACACCGGTGGGACCGATCATCAGGATGTTCTTGGGGGTGATCTCATCGCGCAGGCTGCTGTCCAGCTGCATCCGGCGCCAGCGATTTCTCAGGGCGATGGCCACCGCCCGCTTGGCTTCTTGCTGGCCCACGATGTGTTTGTTGAGCTCGTGGACAATCTCACGGGGAGTCATTGCAGACATGGTCGCTCCGGATCAGTCGTTTTTGGAGAGCACTTCAAGGGTGCAATTGTGGTTGGTGTAGATGCAGATATCGGCGGCGATATCCAGACCTTTTTCAACAATCTCGTGGGCGGACAGGTCGGTGTTTTCCAGCAGAGCCCGGGCCGAGGCCTGGGCAAAGGGGCCTCCCGAACCGATGGCAATCAGACCCTGCTCCGGCTCTATCACATCGCCGTTGCCGGTAATGATCAGTGAGGCGGTTTTGTCCGCCACCGCCAGCAAGGCTTCGAGCCTGCGCAGCGCACGGTCGGTCCGCCAGTCTTTCGCCAGTTCCACCGCGGCCCTGGTGAGGTTGCCCTGATGTTTTTCAAGCTGGGCCTCGAATCGCTCGAACAGCGTGAAGGCGTCAGCGGTGCCACCCGCAAAACCGGCGATCACCTGGCCATTATAGAGACGGCGGACCTTGCGGGCATTGCCTTTCATTACGGTATTGCCCAGGGAAACCTGGCCGTCGCCACCCATGGCAACTTCGTCATCGCGCCTGACGGAAAGAATGGTAGTCATTTGGGCTCCAATTGCCTGGTTGAAATTGGTATCCCGTTGTTATGGAGGCTTCTGTTACGAATTCAAGGTGCTTGCACCGAGCCCGAAAGATCAATCTTTCCTGGGGACCTTTCGGGCCAGTGGCTGGATGTTCAGGGAAACCAGTTTATCCATGGCGGAGTTCATCTGGCTTCGGGACGTGAACGGGCCAACGTTGACGCGGTACCAGGTGGAACCCTCGTTCAGGTCAATTCGCTGGATGTTGGTACGCAAACCCTGGAACGCAATCCGGGCCCGCTGACGTTCGGCATCTTCCCTGTTGCGGAACGAGCCTGACTGCACCACGTAATCATAATCCTGTTGGCTTGTTGGGCCGGGTGTGTATTCCTCAACCTTGGGCGGCACCAGCTCGGATTCCGGCAGCATTTCGTAGAAGCGAAACCCGGGCTTCTGCTTTTCGCTGGCGGTCTCCGCGGGCTTATTGGCGGGTTTTTCAGCAACCGGTGGCTGCTGCGAGCCGGGACTGGTTGGCAGTGAGTTCAGGTAGATGATAAACCCGATGAAACCGCCCACGGTAGCCAGAGACAGTATCCACTTGAGCGACAGGCCACCCTGCTGGGAGCGGCCGCTGGCAGTGGGTTTTGGCCGGGCAGTCTTCGCCTTTGCCCGCTTCGCGGGTTTCTTGCGCGAAGTGGCCGAGGCTTTGGCGGGTCTGCCCTTACGGGCGTAATCTCGGGACATTGGTGTTACATCTCTTCCGGTGCGCTGACGCCCAGCAAGTCCAGACCGTTGGCAATAACCTGCCTGATGGCAAGGTAGAGACTGACCCTGGCGTCACGAACGGCGGTATCTTCAATCAATACCTTGTGGGCATTGTAATAAGTATGGAACTGGCCTGCCAGATCCCGCAGGTAGTGTGTGAGATGGTGCGGTTCACGTTGTTCGGCGGAATTGGCAATGAGCTCCGGATACCTGGCCAGCTGGTTCGCCAGGTCTTTTTCTTCGTCAAGAGTCAACAGTGAGAGGTCACCGACGCATTCGTTGCGGCCGCGCTCCACGCCTTCCTCTGTCAGTTTCCGAAGCACGCTGCAGATGCGCGCATGGGCGTACTGGATGTAATAGACCGGGTTTTCATTGCTCTGGGAGCGGGCCAGGTCGATATCGAATGTCAACTGTGAGTCTACCCGGCGCGCCGCCAGGAAGAACCGGGTGGCGTCGCGGCCAACTTCATCAATCAGATCCCGGACGGTCACGTAGCTGCCAGCGCGTTTGGAGATTTTTACCTCCTGGCCGGAGCGGGTCACCATCACCATCTGGTGCAGAACGTAGTCGGGCCAGCCTTCCGGAATGCCGGCATTCAGCGCCTGCAAGCCGGCGCGGACGCGGGTGACGGTCGAGTGGTGGTCGGCACCCTGTTCGTTGATAACCGTGGTAAAGCCCCGTTGCCACTTGTCCAGGTGGTAGGCCACATCCGGCAGGAAGTAGGTGTAGCCACCGTCCTTCTTGCGCATGACCCGATCCTTGTCATCGCCGAACTCCGTGGTCTTCAGCCACAGGGCGCCATCCTGCTCGTAGGTGTAGCCATTCTCCTGCAGGCGCTGGACCGTGGCTTCAACCTTGCCGTCCTCGTACAGGGAAGATTCCAGGAAATAGACATCGAACTGAACGCCAAAGGCTTTCAGGTCCAGATCCTGCTCCCGGCGCAGGTAGGCCACGGCGAATTCGCGGATGGCGTCACGGTCTTCCGGGTCCGCCTTGGCGGTCACTTCCCGATCGTCCGCTGTGACGGTGTCGCCGGCAAGGTAGGCGTTGGCGACATCAACGATGTAATCGCCCCGGTAGCCATCCGCTGGCCAGCTTTCGTCGTCCGGCGTCAGACCTTTCACCCGCGCCTGAACCGAGAGCGCCAGGTTATCAATCTGGGCTCCGGCGTCGTTGTAGTAGAACTCCCGGGTCACATCGTACCCGTTTGCTTCCAGCAACCGGCAAAG
>JAXHUV010000058.1:0-11714 GCA_034189445.1 Pseudomonadota bacterium | reverse complement strand
GCGCCAGGTTTTCCCGCAGGTTGTCTTCCGACAGCCAGGGCGTCTGCCAGAAACTTTTCTCCACCTTGTAGCTGTTGATCAGCCAGATGTCCTTGATGCCGAGGGCGGCGCAGGTCTGCAGCACCCGACGGAACATCTTGGGCCGGGGCATGGCCAGGATCAGGGTGAGAGGAAGCGGGGCAGGGGGTGTGAGATCCAGTATCACCCGGAGTTCTGCTTCGGTGTCGGTGAGCCTCAGCACCTCGCCCATGCCGATGTTGCCATCAGCCCGGCCGACGGGAATGGTGGCTCCGACCGCTATTTTGATAACGGACTGCAAATGGGTGAGGCGGCGTCCGCGCAGGATGACCCGGTCAGGGCCGGCGAAGTCTTTGTCGAACAGTAATGCCAGATTCATTCGCCGGCAGGCTCATCGCGTTCAGGGTCTGCCACATCCCGTTTTGCCAGCCGCCCGAACAGGATCCCGAACTCGAACAGGATCCACATGGGCACCGCCAGTAGCGTCTGGGAAATAATGTCAGGCGGGGTCAGCATCATGCCGATGATAAAGCAGCCCACCACCACATAGGGACGCTTGGCGGTCAGATCGTCCGGGGTGGTGGCACCGGTAAGGATCAACAGCACGGTGGCGATCGGAATTTCAAAGGCCACGCCGAAGGCGAAGAACATCTTGAGCACGAAATTAAGGTAGCTGGTGATATCCGGCAATTCGACGATACCTTCTGGCCCTATGGCGGTAAAGAAGCCGA
This sequence comes from Pseudomonadota bacterium, assembly GCA_034189445.1. Lineage (GTDB taxonomy): Bacteria > Pseudomonadota > Gammaproteobacteria > Pseudomonadales > Oleiphilaceae > Marinobacter. The sequence continues at coordinate 10,965 of JAXHUV010000058.1, read as the reverse complement.
ACACCAGAGGAAAAACCACGTAATAGGCGAAAGCCGCGCCCAGGTAGAACAGGATCACCGAGGTAAACAGCAGCGGAAAGGCCAGCCGTTTTTCATGGGCGTACAGGCCCGGCGCGATGAAACTCCAGAGCTGGTAGAGAATGATCGGGATAGCGGCGAACACGGCCAGCACCAGGGCCAGCTTCAGCGGCGCGAAAAAGGGCGAGGTGACATCCGTCGCGATCATGGTCTGGCCAATGGGCAACAACGAGCGGATGGGCTCTGACAGCCACAGGTACAGTTCGTTGGCAAACGGATAAATGGCCGCGAAGCAGACCACCACCGCAAGAACCATTTTCAGAAGGCGATTACGCAGTTCGAGCAAGTGCTCGATCAGTGGCATTTCCTGCTGTTCCGGAGGCAGCTGGTTGCCGTCGGGTTTTGCATTCATGAACGGTTATCCGGCGGACTTTGCGGAGTTTTGCTTTTGGGTTGTTCGTTCCCGGCAGAGCTTGAACCAGGTGTTTGCGGGGAGTCACTGGCAGCAGCCTGATCCTGGGCCGGGGCCTCGGAGGCCTTTGGCTGGCCGGACACGCGTCGGGTCGCGGATGCCGGCCTGGGTTTTTGGGTTTCGTTCCCGGGCAGGGTCATGTACTCATATTTTTTCGCCTCGTCCAGGGCGCCGCGCACGGTTTTCTGCACGTCGTCCAGGCCAACATCCCCGGCCTTGCGAAGTTCCTCGCGGAGCTCATCGGCTTTCAGTTGCCGGTCCAGTTCCGAGGTGAACTGGCTGACCATGCGGCGCGCACCACCGACCCAGCGGCCCGCGGCACGGGCAGCCGTGGGCAGCCGCTCCGGGCCAAGTACCAACAGTGCGATGATGCCGCAGATCAGCAGCTCAAGAAAGCCGATATCGAACATTCAGCCAGGTCTCAGCTGTGGGATTTGTCCCGGGGCTTTTCTTCGGCTGCGGCCTGTTGTTGTAGCGGCTCGCCTTCCTTGCCCTTCAGGGATTCCTGGTCCTCGGCCCTGGCGTCTTCATCGCCCATGGACTTCTTGAAGCCGCGAATGGCACCACCAAGATCGCTGCCGATGTTGCGCAGTTTTTTGGTTCCAAACAACAGAATGACAATGCCGAGTACGATAAGTAATTGCCAGATGCTGATACCCATTACGGGGTCCTCGTTTTGATGTTGCTGTTCAGTGACATTGTACGTTATCAGAACAGTTATGCGGAAACCTCTTTATTCAGAGGTCTCAGCCTCACTTGTTCCGCGCCGCTTTTTCTTCCAGACCTGACAGGTCAAACCGGCTGGCCAGTTCGTCCAGGATGTCTTTCGGGCCAAGGCCCAGTCTCGAGAGCATCACCAAGCTGTGGAACCACAGGTCGGCGGTTTCATAAACCAGGTCCCGGGTTTCACCAGAGTGTTCGGCGTCCTTGGCGGCCAGCAGGGTTTCCGTGCACTCTTCCCCCATCTTTTCCAGAATCTTGTTCAGCCCCTTGGCATGGAGACTGGCTACGTAAGAGGTTTCCGGGTCTGCTTCCTTCCGGGCCTCCAGCACCCGTGCCAGGTTTTCCAGTACATCGCTCACTGTCCGTGCTCCTCAGTTGCTGCCGTAAATGGCGTCGGGATCCTTGATCACCGGATCGACACTGACCCACCGACCGTCTTTCAGAGACCGGTAAAAACAGCTGCGTCTGCCAGTATGGCAGGCAATGCCACCTTTTTGTTCCACGTTCAGTAGAATGACATCTTCGTCGCAGTCCAGTCGAATATCCCGAATGACCTGTTGGTGTCCGGAGGTTTCCCCTTTGCGCCAGAGCTTGCCCCGAGAACGGGACCAGTACACGGCCTGGCCTTCCTCGGCGGTCAGCCTGAGCGATTCGCGGTTCATCCAGGCCATCATCAGAATGTCACCGGTTTCGGCGTCCTGGGCGATGGCTGGCACCAGGCCGTCCTCGGTCCAGCGAATGGCATCCAGCCAGTCAGGGGTCTCGACGTTATCCGAGCTGTTTTGCATTTTTGTGAATCCTGAAATCTTTATCGGTTATCGGCTGCCCCGGAGCATGAGCCCGCCGGCAATGGCAAACAGTGCCCAACTCCAGGTCGGTACATTTGCAATCCACTGCTGGCCCTCGGGCTGGGTGCCCAAAACGCCCCCGACGATCAGCAGCGCCGCCAGCGTGGCCCGTCGCCAGCGCCGCTCGGTGCGGCTCTGCTGTTCCCGGAGCAACGCCAGTGTAGCCCGGTTCTGGGGCTCGGGGGGACCGGCTTGGCGCAGCTGCAGGAGGGCATCATGCACCAGTTGAGGCATTTCCGGCGACTGCTCCAGCCAGGACGGGAGGTGGGATTGCAGGGACTTGATCAGCCCCGAGGGGCCAATGCGCTTGCGCATCCAGGTTTCAAGGTAGGGTTGCGCCGTGCTCCACAGATCCAGATCCGGATACAGCTGGCGGCCCAGGCCTTCCACGTTGAGCAGGGTTTTCTGTAACAGAACAAGCTGGGGCTGAACTTCCATGTTGAAGCGCCTGGCCGTCTGGAACAGGCGCAGCAGGAAATGGCCGAAAGAGATATCCTTTAAAGGCTTCTCGAAAATGGGCTCACAGACGGTACGGATCGCGGCCTCAAACTGATTCACTGGCGTATCGGGTGGTACCCAGCCAGACCGTATGTGCAGTTGCGCAACCTGCCGGTAATCGCGGCGGAAAAAGGCCAGCAGGTTGCGGGCGAGATAGCTCTGGTCGTCCGGTGCCAGGGTGCCGACAATGCCAAAATCGATTGCGATATACTGGGGGTTCGAGGGATCGGATATATCCACAAAGATATTGCCCGGGTGCATGTCGGCGTGGAAGAAGCTGTCCCGGAACACCTGGGTAAAGAAGATTTCCACGCCCTTTTCGGCCAGCACCTTCATGTCGACACCAGCGGCCTTCAGGGCGGCGGTATCAGCAATGGGGATGCCATGAATACGCTCCATCACCAGCACCGATTTGCGGGTGTAGTCCCAGTCAATAAAGGGGATGTAGATCAGCGAGGAGTTCTCGAAATTCCGGCGCAGCTGGCTGGCGTTGGCGGCTTCGCGTTGCAGGTCCAGTTCGTCGTGAATGGTGGAGTCGTAGTCGGCAACCACGTCCACCGGGTGCAGGCGCTTGCCCTCGGACCAGTACTTTTCCAGCAGGCCGGCCATCAGATACATCAGGGCCAGGTCCTGGCGGATAACCTTCTGGATGCCGGGGCGCAGAACTTTCACCACCACCTGCTGGCCGTTGTGCAATGTGGCTGCATGCACCTGAGCCACCGAGGCAGACGCCATGGGATCAGAGGAAAACTCGGCAAACAGTTCGGAGACCGGCTTGCCAAGGGAAGTTTCGATGATGTTCCGGGCCTCATCGCTGGAAAACGGCGGTACCCGGTCCTGAAGGTTTTTCAGGGATTCGGCCATGTCATCGGGCAGTAAATCCCGCCGGGTGGAGAGTATCTGACCAAACTTCACAAATACCGGGCCAAGCTCTTCCAGCGCCAGCCGCAGGCGATCGCCCCGGTCGAGCCTGGGTTGGGGGAACAGGTGCCACGGCGACAGCAGAAAGAACACCTTCAGGGGCGCTGGCAGTTCCGCGATTGGCAGGAAGGTGTCCAGCCGGTATCGGCAGACTACCCAGGCAATACGGAACAGGCGTTGCAGACGGGTCACGGGTTCTCCGGTTCGTCGGTCTTGGCGTGGCTTCCAACCAGGTTCAGCCGGGCTTCCAGCTTTTCGGTACGCAGTTTCAGTTCGTCGATGTCCTCGAACGTGGCTTTCAGCTCCCGTCGCCCGGGCAGGGCACGGCTTTCTTCGTGCACATACTCTTCGATATTGGCATTCAGGGACTGAAAGGCCTGACGGCTCCACCGGAGCGCACCGCGAATGCGCTGCCCCAGGAAGTGTGCGGGCAGGTCACCAATATGCCGTGCCATGGCGGCCTCCCAATCCGGCTCTAGTTGATTCAGGGCTCGCTGGAGCTGGTGGGCCAGAGCCGTGTCGCCGGTCACCTCAAGGCGGCCATCGGCAAAGACCCGGTCATCACCGGTGGCCAGCGCCGCAAAGGCGATGGGTTTGCCGCTGATTTCCAGGGCCGGCTGGTCGACCGGCTGGCTGCCAACCCTTACGCGGTTGCCGGCGCGGTCCAGGGTGTAGGTCAGGGGGACAGGGTCGGTGATATTGAACTGAATCGGGCCCGCCAGTGCGTCCATCAAGGCACGATGCCCCGCCGAATCCAGTTCCAGTGTCCGGTTGAGGCCACCCTCCAGGATGGCGGAGACAGCGGCAAGCAGGGTGGGGCCGGGAAACATCAGGGCTTGATTCCCACGTGCAGGGCAACAATGCCGCCGGTCATGTTGTAGTACTTGCAGTTCACCAGGCCGGCATCTTCCATCATGCCCTTGAGGGTGTCCTGATCCGGATGCATGCGGATGGACTCGGCCAGGTACTTGTAGCTTTCACTGTCGCCGGCAATAAGCTGGCCCATTAATGGCAGCGCCGAGAAGGAATAGGCGTCATAGGCCTTGCTCAGCAGGGGGTTTTTTGGCTTGGAGAATTCGAGAATCATCAGCTTGCCGCCCGGTTTGAGGACCCGGGTCATGTCGCGCAGGGCCTGGTCCTTGTCGGTAACGTTGCGTAGCCCGAAGGCGATGGATACCGCATTGAAGTTGTTGTCCGGGAACGGCAGGTGCTCGGCATCCGCTTGTACGTATTCGATGTTGCCGGCATAGCCGCGATCCGTCAGCCGGCTACGACCGACCTGCAGCATGGAGGCATTGATATCGGCCAGCACCACCTTGCCCGAGGGGCCCACCAGGTCTGAAAACTTCATGGTGAGGTCACCGGTGCCGCCGGCAATATCCAGTACCTGGTGGCCTGGCCGGACCCCGGAAAGCTCGATGGTAAAGCGTTTCCAGAGCCGGTGGATCCCCATGGACATCAGGTCGTTCATAAGGTCGTATTTGCCCGCCACACTGTGGAATACCTCGGCCACCTGGCCTGCCTTCTGGCTTTTCGGCACATTGCGGAAGCCAAAGTGGGTGACCTCGTCCCGACCGTTGTTGTTTGCGGCCTTGTTGGCTGGCGTTTGCTGCTCGCTCATGGGACTGTCCTGTCAGAATTGGAACTCCGTATTCTAACCGCTGACGTGGTTGCTACAAAGGGTGGCGGTGAGTTAAATAGCGCTCTAAACTGTAAATCCGTCCAAATCCGAGAGATAGCTGTTTCATGTCCGTTATTGATGTACACCGCCCCCATACCCTGGATAAAGAACACGCCAGACAGGCAGCCGAAACTCTGGCCAACGATCTTTCCAGCCAGTTCGACGTGCATTATCAGTGGCAAGGCGACCACCTGAAATTCAAGCGCAGCGGCGTCAAGGGGCACCTGAACATCACCCCGACGGATCTGCATGTGCATCTGGAGCTGGGCATGATGTTGCGGCCCTTCAAATCCCGGATCGAGCAGGAAATCCACTCCCAGCTGGACCAGATCATCAAGGCCTGAGCAGCCGGGTTATCGCCCGCCGCCCCAGAGGTTTAGCGGAACTACCCCGGTCTTGCACTACACTAGCCCTGTGTGGTTGCGGATAGCGCTTCGAAACCCGGGACCCATTCCTTGCTGTCGAGGGTAATGAAGTGGCTCGGTGCCCCGGTTTCCACGATTCTCATGGAGGCCGGGCCCTGGCGGGCGCTGGCCAGCATGGATGAGCGATCCAGAATGCGGTCGACCGCCGGAATCAGGAAGCTGCCTTGGCGTATGTGGCGGTAGACACTAGTGTCTGTTCGAGCCATCCAGTCCATGATGTTCTCGATGTTGCGAACAATGGTCAGATGATCCTTGGTGGCGGAAAACAGTTTGCTCAGCAGTTGCTTCTTGCGTGGGTTCATCTTGCCAAAAAAGGTCTGGCCGTAGGCTGAGGACGGAGCGCTGTTGATCAGGCGAATCAGCCAGGGCCACATGCCGTGGCTTACGGGCTCCAGAATGGTTGTCACCAGGGCGGAAAGTCTGCCATTGGGGAGGACTGGTGCTTCAAGTACCACTTCCACGTCGTCATACAGCTCCGGCCATTGCTTGATAGCCTCCAGGATCACCGCCCCGCCACGGGAGTGGCCATGTACCCGAATGTTGTCAGTGGTGGGCAGGCTGGAAAGCGCTTGGTTGAGAATGCAGGCGTCGTATTCGATGGTGCCTTCCAGGTGTTTGATCGACACTTCCCAATCCGGAGCCTCCGGGGTCACGCCATTCACCGGGATGTGGTAGTTGCTGCAGGTCAGCAGGATCAGTTCGGTGGTAGGTGCTTCGTAGGCCTGGGTGAAATAGCAGTGGTTCTCCAGAAAGCCGTGTACGCCAATCACGGTCTGCTCCGCCCTGCCGCTGTGGTTGCGAACGGACACGGCGCCCTTGCCAACGCGATACACCCGCCCGGAGAACATTTCCGAGTAGGCGCTCTCAATCGGTTTTATCAGTTTGCGAACGTGGCTCGCTTTCATAACGGCTCCCTCGCCCGGCGCGGCAATGGCTTGTTATTGGAACCAGGGGTGTTCTGGTAAGCCTTTTGTACCTCCTTTGGATGTACTTTTTTGCCCCGTTCACGCCAACGAGTTATTGGCGCCGGGTGCCCAGGTTACGATCTCTCAGGGCCAATCGATAATAAGGCTGGGTTATTGCAGGCTAGCAGCCTGTCGGACTTAAGGCTAATCTACTGCGCCGGTGGGAAAACGGCTCATATTTCCCGGCTTTTTCGTTGCATAGAACCACTATGCGCCTCAAAATCCAGAAAACCTGCGCTCGCTTTCCCACCTTGCTCGCGACGATTGCTTAAGTCCGACAGGCTGCTAGCAATAGCCATTGCGCCAAGGTTTGCACCCAGTATAGGTCTGAACAGGTGTTAAAATGTAATTTTTTGTAACAGGGTGCGATGGTGCCGTATATGGAGCCTGGCGGGCATTGTCTGGCACAATGCGGAGTTCGGTTTTTATGGAGCCTCTGATTCACTCCGGAATCACATCTGGCTTTCAGAGGCACCTTACCTCCACCACTTCTCCAGGGGCGTTCGGGTTTGAGTCACGAACAATCACATCTCCTGCTGCCTGCGGATTCGGCCTGGCTGGCCCTGGAGCGCCCGGAAAACCCCATGACCATCACCGTGATGCTGCGGGTTGATGGTCTCACTGCACCCCGTTTCAGGGAATTTCTCCGGGTTTACTGGATGGCCTGGGAGCGTTTCCGGTACCTGCCGGTCAAGCGCTCATCTGGCTGGTGGTGGGAGCCTGACCCGCTGTTTGATGTCCACCACCATCTGGGTGTAGTGATAGATCATTTCACTCCGGAAAGCCTGCAGGAATGGGTGTCGGCGCGGCTCAACCAGCCTCTGCCTCTGGATCGTCCGCGCTGGAAATTCTGGCTCGCGCCCAATGCCCGGGGCGGTGCGGCAGTGCTGCTGCGAATTCACCACTGTTATGCCGATGGCCTGTCCCTGCTGGGCATTTTTGATCGCCTCTGCCCACCTTCTCCCCAGCAGCATCCGGCCATATACGGCGCCAGTGAAACCGCGGATCTGTCACGCTGGACCGCTGCGGCAAAAACCTGGCTGAGCCAACTGATGGCTCCCAACCAGCTGATGACTCCCAAAGAGTCCGAAGAAGAGGCCCAGGGTGTTGCCGGAGTGGACGAATTCGGTGGTAACCAGTGGCAGGATGCCGGCCGCCTGCTGGAGCGGGTTGCCCAGAAGAGCCTGAAACTGGTACATCAATTCTCGGAATTCCTGGTGGAACCGGAAGATACGGCCACCGATCTCAGGCGGCCGTTACTGGGCCGTCGGCACTGTCGCTGGTCTGAGCCTGTGCCCCTGGAGCGCTTCAGGAGCATCGCCCGAGCCACCAAGGTTACGATCAATGATGTGTTGCTGAGCTGTGTTGCGGCTGCGGTGCGCACCCGGCTTGGAATCGATGGGACGGAGCTGGACCAAGCTGTGCTGCATGCTGCCGTGCCCGTCGATATTCGCAGCCGTTTACCCGACGAGCTGAAGCCGGCTGCAGGCGCTCTGGGCAACTATTTCGGCACCGTGTTTGTGCCTCTGCCGGTGGATGGCAAAAGTCCCCTGGAACGCTTGTACCGCATCAAACATGAAACCCGCCGCCTGAAGAAAAGCTGGCAGCCCGGCATTGCCTGGGGGCTGGCGGCCAGTGCCACGGTCGTTCCCGAGCCTTGGCGGAAACCATTGGCGGATGTGTTTTACCGCAAGGCCAGTGCCGTGGTTTCCAACGTGCCCGGCACTGCAGGGGCCCGTTACATTGCCGGTTGCCGGATTACCGGGCAGATGTTCTGGGTGCCCCAGGCCGGGGATATCGGTCTGGGCATCAGCATTATCAGCTACGCCGGCCAGGTGCAGTTTGGCGTGGTTGCCGATGAGGCAGTGCTGGCCGTTCCAGAAGACTTTCTTAATGACTGCCTGCGGGAACTGGCCAGGTTTCCGGGGGCTTAATCCCCCCGGGCGTACCCCCGAAGTTGCATTTTTACATGGTTTCCCTCGGGCGACTTTTTTATGCCCGTCAGCACTCTCATGCCGCCTGATTTCTCGCTGTCTCACTGACCGACTGGTGGATGTCCTCAAACAACTTTCGATTGGTCTGTCCGATCGGCAGATCATAGGTGATGGTGGCGCCGAACGCCTGCGGGTCGTGGGGGTCGTTGCGCACCTTGTCGAACACCAGCAGCCTGGTACCCAGATAGAAGCCCTCCTGCAGGTCATGGGTCACCATGAAAATGGTGGTTCCGGTTTCCTGCCACAGTTTCAGCAGCAGGTCGTGCATGTCGCCGCGAATGCCGGGGTCCAGCGCCCCGAAGGGCTCATCCAGCAACAGCACACGAGGCCGCATGATCAGGGACTGGGCGATGGCCAGTCGCTGCTGCATGCCACCGGAAAGCTCGTGGGGCCACTTGTTGGCGGAAGGGCTCAGGCCGACCGATTCCAGCATGGCGTCGACCTTCTCCAGAGCCGCCTGGCGAGCCCTGCCAAACAGCTTGCCCAACCAGGGCTTCTGTTCCAGTTCCAGCCCCATCAGCACATTCTGACGCACGGTCAGGTGCGGGAACACGGAGTAACGCTGAAAGACAATGCCACGGTTGCGATCCGGCTCGCCCGGAAAGGCTTTACCCTCCAGCAACAGGTCGCCGCGAGTCTGGGTTTCCTGGCCCAAAAGCATTTTCAGGAACGTGGACTTGCCACAGCCGGAGGCGCCCACCAGGGTGCAGAATTCCCCCTGTTTCACGCTCAGGTTCAGGTTCTCCAGCACCACCTGGTCGCCGTATTCCTTCCACAGCTTGTTGGCCGAAATAAAACTCATCAGTGACCTCCTGCGTTGTACCAGGGGAACAGCCTGTGATTGGCAAAGCGCAGGCACTGGTCGATAACAATGGCGAGAAGGGTGATCCAGATAACATAGGGCAGGATCACGTCCATGGCCAGATAGCGCCGCACCAGGAAGATCCGGTAACCGAGGCCTTCGGTGGAAGCAATCGCTTCGGCGGCGATCAGGAACAGCCAGGCCGGGCCAAGACTGAGGCGAACAGCATCGATCAGGCGAGGCAACACCTGGGGCAGGGCCATGCGGGTGATTACCTGCCAGGAATTGGCGCCCAGGGTTTGTATCTTGATCAGCTGCTCGCCCGGAAGCTCGCGGACCCGTTGCGCCACATCCCGCATCATGATTGGTGCGGTGCCGATCACTATCAGCATGACTTTGGAAAGCTCGCCCAGCCCGAACACGATGAACAGGATAGGCAGGATAGCCAGGGGCGGCACCATGGAGAGTGCGGACACAAGGGGGGCAAGATTGGCTCTCACCATTGGCAGTACCCCGTTCAGTATGCCCACCACCAGGGCCAGCAAGGCCGCGATGCCAACTCCCATCCCAAGGCGCGCCAGACTGGCGGTAGTGTCCTGCAGCATCAGGTAGTCACCGCTGCGACGGTCTTCCTGAAAGGCCATGCGCTCCACGGCGGCCGTCATCTGCTCCAGACCTGGAAGAAGTTTGTCGTTGGGGTTTTCCGCCAGGCGCTCCCGGGAGGTCAGGCTGTAGACAAGCATGATCAACAGGAAGGGCAACAGGCCCAGCAGGGTGGCTGAAACCCGACCGGGGTGGCGGTTGATCATTCGCATGGGTCGTCTCCTCTGGTCACACAACACGGCAAGTCATCGCGGGTAGCATCCCTTACGATTCAATCTCCCGGGCTTTTGTCCCGCCGTGTAACCTCCCAGAGGTCGGTAACTCTCGGACCAGCCATTCGGGTGAACGTCTTCCCGGACCGGAACCCTAGTGTCCCGTCTGGTTAATTCGCCGCTCTGTCTGCGGTGTTGTAAACAGTGCTGTAAACGGATTGGGGTATTGACAACCGTCAGTCCGATACACTGCAGATGGCATGCCAGATCCGGCGAGCGGGCGAAAACGGGTCATCCCGGCGAAGGCGTCGGCAAAAATGCGCACAGTATTGGTGCAGTACAGGTTCGGGTGCTCGATCATGACGCCGCTCCTGAGAGTAAAGCCCGGGCGGCCGCCAGGATACGATCGTGGCTGGCGACCTCCCGGCCGGCGCCACCGGCGATATGGCCCCAGTCGGAGTTCAGCGGTTCCACGTTTGCACCGGGCATCCGGCGTCCACCAGCCGTTTCTGCAGCATCACGTTGTCGTAGAGACTGACCGCCGGAAAGCCCGGGCCAGCCTGGTTGCCGGGCGCGCTCGACGGAGACGAGGACTCACCGGCACCCAGCAAGGAAGGGATGACGATGCAGTACCTGTCCGGGTTCAGCGGGCTGTCGTCGCCCACCCAGGGGTGGTTGCCGGCGGCTGTACCACCGTAGTACGTGGGCAGCAGGATCAGGTTGTCTTTTGGTGCATTCAGTTGCCCGATCTGGTGGTAGTGCAGGCGCGCTGCAACCAGCGTTTCGCCACAGGAAAGCGTCAG
>JAXHUV010000057.1:0-11892 GCA_034189445.1 Pseudomonadota bacterium | reverse complement strand
TACGACTTGAACATTCTCCTGCAGGTCAGGATGCCAATTCCCCGGAGATTTTGGATCTGAGCTGAAAACCCCAGTGTCAAGCACTGCAACACCGACATTGGCACCCGCATTGGGAGCCGCCTGCCAGGCGACCGGGAGGCTGATCAAATCAGCATTCCATTGGCGCTCGTATAAGGGGTTGCTGCCTGGGTCAGTGGTTTGGGCGTGGTAAATATAATTTGGCGACGCGGCTGCAATGTCTGGCTGGGCATGCATTCGCCGCACCCATGCAAGAGTTTCAACCTTGGCAAGCTCAGGATCCGAAGTGGCCAAGGCCTGGAATTTGCCACGACGTAAATGCCACACGCCGGGCCGAAGCTCCCGCGCGGATTCCACAGACAAGGATCTCGTCATAGCCCTTGCACTGGACCGATCTGAATCAATTCCCCGCATCGTGATAACTGCCTCACCCGGCATGAAATCGGGTTTCTGATAGGCCGAGTTCATCATGCTTTCCGCATTCCGCTCTGCAACAATCAACACGTAGCGGAATGGCCCTCCGGACTCGGCGCTTACTCGAACGACATGGCTACCGGCAGCAGATTCTATAACATGCACAATTGACTGCGGAGAACCATCATTGCCGCTATCAAAGACCTCCCGGTTGCTTTCGTCGAAGATTTGCAGGCGGGGTCGAGGCGCATCCACGTCAGCATCACTAAAAACCTGCAGGGACACGCGATCACCGGAGCTCAGCTCGGCACTGAAATAGTCCTGTTCGTCCGCTTCAAAATCAAAGCGTGTATCGTCACCTGATCTGACGGGATAGCTTCCCGCCGCAGAACTGACGTATCCGCCCGCAATTCCTGTAACGGGAAGTGACTGCGCCTCATCATCGCGGTTGTTACTTGTAAATTGATTGATACGAAGATCATCTGCCGTGTCGGAGTCGATTCGGGTCTGACTCTCAATTTCAATGACCCCACTGACTGACACAGGTTCAGCTGCGTCACTGCCGCCACCTCCGCATCCGCCAAGAATAAGCAGACCCGACAGAACAGAAATTAATTTGAAGCTGTAGTGGAAAGCCATAAGTTACGACACCGGGCCGAATTCGTTCAGCAAGCAGGATATCCCGAAACACCCGAGTTACCCTGTGCGGTTTTGTTCAGGTTAGGTTTCTGGCTGCTCTTCAGATGCAAAAAAACCGTCTGAAGTTCCCCCAGGCGGCATCCATCATAATGCAATCATATGATAGCGCCATACAATAGCGCCATAATTGACCTTTCGGCTCCCGCAAGCTGCAGGAATAAGCCTTCAGGTTTATACTGTCTGCTCGTTTGAAGAAGACAGTGGCGAGCAGTAGGTCAACGAATTAACCAGACGGGACACTAGCATGCCGGATTACCAACACCACTGGAAAGACAGCACCCCGGTTCATCTGCCGCTGGGGAAAATTGTCTGCATTGGCCGCAATTACGCCGAGCATGCCCGGGAGCTCAACAACCCGGTGCCGGATGAACCTCTGCTGTTCATCAAGCCCGCGACCTCGGCCGTGCACATCACCCGCCCCCTGGATTTCCCGAGAAACCAGGGGGCGGTTCACTTCGAGACCGAACTGGCGGTTCTGATCGGCCGCCCTCTGACCCGGGCTTCAGCCAGCGAAGCAGAATCCGCCATACTCGGCTACGGCCTGGCGCTGGACCTGACCCTGCGGGATCTGCAAAGCAAGCTCAAGAAGAAAGGCCAGCCCTGGGAGCGGGCCAAGGCCTTCGATGGTGCCTGCCCGCTGTCTCCATTTGTCTCGGCCGATAAGTTTTCCGGTGGCCCCATCCACTTTACGCTGGACATTGATGGCAGCCGCCAGCAAACCGGCGATACCGGCGACATGCTCAACCCGATTGTTACTCTGATCGCCCATATCAGCAGCCAATTCACCCTGCTTCCGGGGGATCTGGTGCTGACGGGCACACCCAAAGGCGTCGGCCCGCTGAACTCCGGGCAGACCCTGTCACTTGAACTGGAAAACCTGCTGTTCGTGGAGACCAAAGTGGTTTAACGTGCAGGGTCGGCTAAACCAGAATCCGGTCAAGGGCGTACATCTGTTATGGCAAAGAAACCGGTAACCTCCCGACGCGGGCGTTTCTTCAAACTCGCTGGCATGACTGCCTCCGTGGCAGGGCGGTACGCAGGCCAGCGGGCGCGCCGACTGTTCCGAACCGAAAATAACGAAGGTGCCCAAAGCGAGAGTTACACCCGCATGGCGAACCAGATTGCCGACACCCTGGGAGAACTCAAGGGCGCGGTTATGAAGGTTGGCCAGATTGCCTCCCAGACCCAGGACTTCCTGCCCAGGGAATTCTCCGAGGCGCTGGAGAAGCTGCAAAAAGAAGCGCCGCCCATGCCGTTCGAGGTTATTGTGGGACAGATCGAATCGGAACTGGGCAAACCGGTCTCCGAGCTCTTTGAGTACCTGCAAGAGACACCCTATGCCGCAGCCTCCATCGGTCAGGTGCATCGCGCCCGGCTTCATGACGGTACCGACGTTATTGTAAAAATCCAGTACCCCGGCGTAGACGAATCCTGCGATTCCGATCTCAAACAACTGCGCATGGCTCTGAGACTGGGCGGCCTGCTAAAAATGCCCAAGGAATCCGTTGACCGGCTGTTTGCCGAGATCCGGGAACGACTCAAGGAGGAGCTTGATTACGAGAACGAAGCGAGAAATATCGAGCTGTTCCGGGAATTCCACAAGGACCAGCCCTGGGTTCTCATACCCGAAGTGGCTAACAGTCATTCAACCCGCCAGGTTCTGACAATGAAACTGGTTGAGGGCGATCACGTCAGCAAGGTCACGAAAAAAAGCTACGGCCAGGACACCATTAACCTGATCGGCCACCGGATCTTCACCCTGATGGCGGACCAGCTTTTCCGCTTCCAGTGCATCCATGGCGACCCCCACGCCGGCAACTTTGCCTATCGCCCTGATGGTGCCATCATCATGTATGACTTTGGCTGCGTAAAGAAACTGAAGCCGGACATTGTCGAAGCCTACCGAAACGCCCTGATCTCTGCACTGGATGAAGATTATGAAGCTCTCGACGGCTATCTGATTGACCTTGGCGCGAGGGTCGGCAGCCAGCCAGCCGTGGATGAAGCTTACTACGCCATGTGGCGGGACATTCTCGTGGTGCCCTTTGAGCAAAGGGACGTACCCTACGACTTTGCCGAGGCCGACATCCACAAACGGATTGCCGAGAAAACCAGTACGGTGTTCAAATACCTGGACTACTTCAAGCCACCGGTGGAAAGCATCTTTATCGACCGGATGATTGCCGGCCACTATTGGATGCTGAAGCGGCTGGGGGTTCAGGCGGCGTTTCGGGAAGAGCTGGAGAAATACCTTCAGACGTCTGAGCAAGCTGCGCCGGGATGAGGCTCCCACGATCAGTCGAAGATCTTGCCGGGGTTCATGATCCCGTTGGGGTCAAATACCTGTTTGATTCCCTTCAGGTAGGCGATTTCAGCCTCACTGCGAGTGTACTTCAGATAGGGCTTCTTGGTCATGCCAACGCCGTGCTCGGCGGAGACGCTGCCCTGGTAGCGCTCAACGATCTCAAACACCCACTTGTTCACCTGCTGGCATTTCCCGAAAAAATCCTCCTTTGGCATGTCCTCGGGCTTGAGGATGTTCAGGTGCAGGTTGCCGTCGCCAATATGTCCGAACCAGATGATCTCGAAATCCGGATAATGCTCAGTGACTACCTCGTCAATTTCCTGCAGGAAACCGGGCACCTTGGACACCACCACGGAAATGTCGTTCTTGTAGGGGATGCGGGGCGCAATGGACTCGGAAATCCGCTCGCGAAGCTGCCAAAGATTCCGGGCCTGGGTTTCGCTCTGGCTGATGACGCCATCCAGCACCCAGCCATTCTCCATGCATTGCTCGAACAATTCCATGGTATCGTCCATAACCTGGTCCGAGACCGCTTCAAACTCCAGCAACGCATAGTAAGGCGCCTCGGTTTCGAACGGTGCCTGCACCTGGCCATGGGCCAGCACATGCCCCATGGCCTGATGGGAAAAGAACTCGTAAGCGGTCAGGTCGATCTTCTTCTGGAAGGTTTGCAACACATCCATGGTGTTGGTCAGGTCACTCAGGCCCAGCACCAGTACCGTCAGGTTATCCGGCTGACGGGACAGCTTCATGGTAGCTTCCGTGATGAAGCCCAGTGTGCCCTCCGCGCCGATAAACAGATGGCGCAAATCATACCCGGTGTTGTTTTTCTCCAGATCCTTGTTCAGATCCAGGATATCGCCCTTACCGGTTACAACCTTGAGGCCGGCAACCCAGTCCCGGCTCATGCCATAGCGGATCACCTTGATACCGCCAGCGTTGGTGGAGAGGTTGCCGCCGAGCTGGCTGGAGCCGGCGGAGGCGAAATCCACCGGGTAATAAAGACCATTCTCTTCGGCAAAAGTCTGCAACTGTTCAGTAACAACGCCCGCCTGACAACGAACCGTTCGATCACTGGCATTGAAGTCCAGAACCTGGTTCATGTTGTCGAACGCCACAACCACTTCACCGTTGGCAGCCACCGCGCCGGCACTCAGCCCCGTCCGGCCGCCGGAAGGCACCAGTGCCACCTGATTGTCGTTGGCGAACTTCACCAACGCCTGAACCTGCCCGGTGGTCTTGGGCAACGCGATCGCCAACGGCCTGGGTGGATAGATCCTGGTCCAATCCTTGCCGTAGGTGTCCAGATCCACCGGATCGGTCAGCACCTTGCCCGGGGAATCACCGGACGCCATCAGGTCTTTGAGGGAAGCAATGATCTGTTCGGAATTCATGGATTTTTCGGTCTCGTCAGGTTTCGGCCGGCGCATCCTGCAACAGGAATCTCAGACAGTTGATTCAGGCAAATCGGCGCGCTATGAAAATCTTATGATATCATACCGCCCCTGTTCTGTGAGCCAGCCCCGACGATCACTGGCCACGGGTCATTTCACGTGACGAAAGGTTCGGAAGCAAGCCCATGTCAAAAACGTCTCTCGAAAAGAGCAAAATCCGTATCCTGCTGCTGGAAGGCGTGCATCAATCCGCCATTGATACCCTGAACGCTGCGGGCTATACCAACATCGAGTCTCTGTCTCACTCGCTGGCCGAGGAAGAGCTGATCGAGAAGATTGCCGATGCGCACTTCGTCGGCATCCGTTCCCGGACACAGCTGACCGAGAAAGTATTTGACGCCGCCAGGAAGCTGGTGGCCGTGGGCTGCTTCTGTATCGGCACCAACCAGGTGGATCTGCAGGCAGCCACCCGGCGCGGTATTGCTGTCTTCAACGCCCCCTTCTCCAACACCCGGAGCGTTGCGGAACTGGTTCTGGCCCAGGCGATCCTGCTGCTGCGCGGGGTTCCGGAGAAAAACGCCAAGGCCCATCGTGGCGAATGGCGGAAGTCCGCCAAGAACAGCTACGAAATCCGTGGCAAAAAACTGGGTATTATCGGCTACGGCAACATCGGCACCCAGTTCAGCGTCCTGGCCGAAGGCCTGGGCATGGACGTGTACTTCTACGATGTGGTCTCCAAGCTGTCGATCGGCAACGCCACCCAGGTGGGCACCCTCCAGGAGCTGCTTAATATTGCCGATGTGGTGAGCCTGCATGTGCCGGAAACACCGGCCACCAAGTATATGTTCAAGGCCGAACAGTTCGCCCAGATGAAACCCGGCAGCATTCTGATGAATGCCTCCCGCGGCACCGTGGTCGACATTGACGCCCTGGCCGAGACTCTGGCCAGCGGCAAGCTGCTGGGCGCCGCCATCGACGTATTCCCGGTTGAACCCAAGTCCAACGATGAGGAATTTGTGTCTCCGCTGCGGGAATTCGACAATGTGATCCTGACCCCGCACGTGGGCGGCTCCACCATTGAGGCCCAGGAGAACATCGGACGGGAAGTGGCGGAAAAGCTGGCCATGTACAGCGACAACGGCACCTCCGTCTCTTCCGTGAACTTCCCGGAAGTAGCTTTGCCGTCACACCCCAACCAGCACCGCCTGCTGCACATCCACGAAAACGTGCCGGGCGTGATGTCCGAGATCAACCAGGTATTCTCCGAAAACGGCATCAACGTGTGCGGTCAGTACCTGCAAACCAGGAAAGACATCGGTTATGTCGTGATTGATGTCGACAAGGCCTACGGCGAGCTGGCGCTGGAAAAACTGCTCAAGGTGAAAGGAACAATTCGCTGCCGCGTCCTGTTCTGATTCACCGCCCGGAAACGGAAAACCGGAGCAACTGCTCCGGTTTTTTTATGGCGGTGAATCGCCCCGTTTACTGCATGGGCACCAGTGTCAGCTCAACTCGACGATTCTGCTCACGGCCGGCCGCGGTATCGTTGGACGCCACGGGATAGCGCTCACCGTAACCGACGGCCCGGGTACGCCTGGGTTCAATGCCCTGGTTCAGCAGAAAATCACGCACAGAGGAAGCGCGACGCTCACTGAGCAGCTGGTTGTAGCTGTCTGAGCCGGAGCTATCGGTATGCCCCTCGATCTGAATAATGGT
Source organism: Pseudomonadota bacterium (assembly GCA_034189445.1). Lineage (GTDB taxonomy): Bacteria > Pseudomonadota > Gammaproteobacteria > Pseudomonadales > Oleiphilaceae > Marinobacter. Next base: position 5,346 of record JAXHUV010000057.1, on the reverse strand, counting down.
CTTATCGTACTCCTTCAGAACCAGAGCCACAGACTCAAGCGTGCCGCTGAATGAAGGCCTGATGGTCGACTCATTCAGATCAAAGGTGATATTGCCTGGCATCACCAAGTCAATCTCATTACCATTACGAACCACACGCACACCGGTACCTTCCAACTTGCGACGCAGCTCTGCTTCCTGCTTGTCCATGTAGTAACCGATACCGCCACCGATAGCCGCACCACTGGCCGCGCCGATCATGGCGCCTTTGCCACGGTCGCTCTTGCTTGACGTAGCCGCTCCGACAGCCGCTCCGCCAATGGCGCCGATGATACCGCCTTTGGTCGCACTGGAGGTTTTCTCCTCGCCAGTGTATGGGTCGTAAGTCATACAACCAGCGAGACCAACAGTGGCCACTGCAAACGCGAGCATTGTCTTTTTCACAACTTTCTCCTGTGTCTGATGTTCCTGGCAAAGACCTTTGGCAGGCTGCCAGCAGCCTGTGATGCCGAGTCCGTGAATGTATCAATGATGGTATTGAATACAGTTTCCTGCAAATCCTGAGCTTCGTTGACAAGGTGATGACGCCCGTCAGGGATTCTCAGTTCCTCCACCGAGGAAAATTTATTCCGGATAATGCGTAAATTGTGCTGCCAGTCGACGGTAAGATCTTTTTCACCCTGTACAACCGTTACCGGAAAGTCGACAGGCCGGGCGGATTCGATATGGGGCACCCATTTTCGCAGTGCGCTTACCCAATCCACATGCACCGCCCGGGCCTGAAGCGGATCACACTCCCGCAAAAACCGCAGGAAACGGCTATTGCCACTGTTCTCCTCAAACACCCGACGCCAGCGGGAAATAAACGGCCTTATCAGGCTATGGAGCACCTTTGCGCCCAACCAACCCGCTGGTCTTACCAAGGGGGCCAGAAGCACCACTTTCCGGAACTCGGAGGTCCGCTGATTGTGCTGGTTGGACAACAGGTAGTCGATCAGTATTGCACCGCCGGTGCTCTGGCCGACAGCAAACCAGGGCTGACGCACCTTCCCCCTGACCTGGGCCATAACGTCTGCCAGAACCCCCTGGTACTCCAGAAAACTGCCAATGGCCGCCGGCGTGCCGCTGGAAAGGCCATGGCCTGGTTGGTCATAGGCCAGCACATCAAACCCGGCCCACAGACAGCGATCGATCAATTGGCTGTACAACCCGACATGATCGAAATAGCCGTGCAGAATAAACACCGTGCCTCGCTCATTCACCTGCTCCGGCAACCGGAAATAATGCACCATGATCTGGTGATCGCACGCCTTGACGTAACCCTGATGGTAAACAAGGTCCGGGTGTTCCACCCAGAGATCCAGACCGTAAAAGCGGCAATAGGCCACCATTTCATCGCTGAGATCCCGTGCGCAGGACGGGTCGAACGGTTCGAGCCTGCCCAGGAGCGAGTGTCTGTCCCAGGCCGGTATTTCCATGTTATCTGTTTTCCAGTACACGTTGAGTTAAGCGCCTGTCATGAATGAGTTACAGGGAGCCTCTGAATAACTCCGGGGCCCCGCGCTCAGCGTATTTTCAGTAAGTTCCGCCAACTGATTGCTCAAACCAAAACCGGACCGCCAGAGTTCAGCGGGTTGCGGTAACCGGAGCGGAGACAAAACTGACCCCTTCGGAGGCGAGTGCGCTTGCTCCCTTTGCCGTCAGCTCGGAAATAAAGCGAAACTGATCCTTCAACTCGACCGGGTAGGCCTTTAGCCGGTAACACATGCCCCATGGCTTGTTGGCCACCACCACGACAACAGGCCGAAACGTTCGAGTCAGGGGGCAGGTAAAAGCCACATCCCGCAAAAGGCCCATGACCCGGCTGACATCATGGCAGGGCTCAAGGTTGAACTCCGCCACACACATCAGGTTGTCCGTCCCGTCATTTGCATTGGTGATCAGCGAACCCCAGAGTTTGTTGTGGGGGACCACCACCACAGTATCATCGGGCGTGACCAGTTTGGCGGCCCTGGTGCCAATTGAGCGCACCTCTCCGTACTGGCCATCCACCTCTATCCAGTCGCCAGGGCGATAAGGCATTTCGTAGAGGGTTACAATACCGGCAATAAGGCTGTTCGCATAATCCTTGAAGGCAAACCCCAGTGCCAGCCCCAAAGCTCCGAAAATGGCAACCATATTCTCGAACGAAGGCTCCACCAGGATCGGGACTACAATGAGAATGGTCATCACAATAATGACCAGCCGCAACAAAGGCACCGACGCCAGGATATAAAAACGTATTTTGCCGCCGAGTTTACTGGCGATTCCAGGCAACAGCTTCTGAATGGCGATGGTCAGGCCCGTTGCCAGCAGCAGCACCATCAATGCTTCCAGCAAGGCTTCCGAAGTAATCGCTGAAAAGGCCTCTCGAGCGCCAAGAACATCCATGACTCATCTCCTAAAATGTATCGATCGGGAAGCCCCAGCTCTGCAGGTGTCGACGGATCGAGGGATATCCATGTGCAGTGACCGTCCATCGGCCGTCAGAGGCCTCCTGCTCGATGAGCTCTGATCGTGCCAGGCGGGTCAGGACAAAGCCCGCCTCATATTCGGTAACGCTGGTTACCAGCTGCAAATCAGAGGCGTTCAGACCATCGTGCAGAAGCAAGGCATGCAATAGCAGGCCGGCGTTATCGCTCTGGCTCTGGGGTACAGTCGGAAGACCCAACTGATCAAACGGGACAACCCAGACCCGGGCAGCTGCGCCGCCATCAGGGGAAACCCCGCCAGACTCTTTGGTATCTACCTCTTGTTCCGGCCTGGTCCTGAGCGCGCGCCGCCAGATGGCCAGGGCAACGCCCGGATTGCCCCTTGCAACCGACGAGAGGTCCCGGAGAAAGCTACTGTGTTTGCGTTTTTTTTCGTCATTTCCATCCGCCACCGGCAAAACCCATGAGCCATCGTCTGTCATCCGGGCAGCGATGGGTTTGTCGCCGGCGCCAGCAGCAAGCGATTCAAACCACGCACTGAGTTCCGTTGCCGCCAGCGGCGAAGTTGTCACTGGGGCAAAGTGCGCATCTTCGAAATAACAGGACCAGAACTGCCAACACCAGCTCGAGCAACCAATAATACCAGGAGCAAGACCGCCTGCGGCAACCCGGCGGAGTAATTCCCGAACCAGAGCCAGGCCGGAAAGGTGGCGCAACCAGAAATCAGCCATTTCGGAAATCACCCAAGGCCTGGAAAGATCCTGCCTGTCCCACCACTGCCGGGCGCCCTGATCATCAAGAAGCAGGTTCTCGGGCGGAATGATCAGCGACCATTGTTTCACCGCGCCGCCCTCGCCGTCCGCCCTACCCTCGCCACCATCCCGCATTTCCATTCGGGGAAAGCACTCAAGGGCGGAACGAATACCCGAGAACGGCGGAGCCACCAGTAAAGTCACCCCCTGGCCGGCCAGGTCATTGGACCTGCGTTCTTCAAGAGCGCTTGATAATGTGCCCGCCAGTGCGAGGAAGTCGGGTTGGGGAGCAACAGCTTCAAGCTTCGCGATTGAAAGCTCCGGAAGGTTATCGAGGCTTTCGAACACTTCGTTTTCTGCCATAACGCCCGACCGGATCCGCGCGAGGGCGTAGCGCCACCCATCCTTCAATGATCGTCGCACGGATATTTCGGGCAGTCTCCATTGCTCAACAGGAATGAGACCACGCGGCATCCACATGGATTCCCTCTCCTTAACCGGCTTTTCCTTCAACCCGCTGTCCCCTCGCACTATCCCCTCGCATTGCGCCACTTCCGCTACTCCGGCACCAGCCAATCAATACCATGGGACAGATTCAAAACGTCCGCCCCGGCAACGTTATTTATCATTGCGGAAAGCCGGGAGTCAAAGCCCCAGGGCGGATTAACCATCAGCAGGCCCGATCCGACCATGCCTCGCTCCGGTGGGTTGCGCAGATGCACCTCACTGCACAGCACCTTGCGCAGGCCGGTACCCCTGACGGCCTGTTTCAGCTGCTCCTGAAGGCCGCTGGTGAGTATCGGATACCAGGCAAGATAAACCCCATGGCGGCACTTTTGCCATGCTTTTCCGAGGGTTTCAGCAACTTCAACATAATCCGATTTGATCTCGTAGGAAGGATCAATCAGCGTCAGCAGGCGCGGCTGTTTCGGTGGCAACTGCCTGAGCAGGCCCGCCAGGCCATCCTGTCTGAGCACACGAATGGGTGCTTCGGAAACCCAGCCCGCCAGCTGTTCGCTCTCGGCAGGATGAAGCTCAAATAACGTCAACGCATCCCCGGCCCGGAGAAAATGCCGGAACCACGCCGGAGAACCCGGGTAAACGGAAATTTCTTCACTACCGGCATTGAATCCTGCCAGCACATCCAGAAACGGCTTCCAATCCCCGGACCAAAGCCGAGTTTTGGCGCTCCACAGCTTCTGAACGCCGTCATCGGCTTCTCCGGTCTTTCGCGCCCGCTCACTACGCAGATCGTAAATGGCGCTTCCGGCATGGGTGTCGAAACAGGCAATGCCGGATGTCTTCGTTTGCATCATGGTAAGGAGCAGCGCCAGGGCCCCGTGTTTCTGGACATCAGCGAAATTCCCGGCGTGGAAGGCGTGCAGATAGCTCAACATACAAGAATGACTCCCTGGCGACCTGTCGGATTTAAGGCTGGCCGACTGTGCCCGGGCCATTAAGCCCGATCACGGATGCTCAGAGCAAGAGCACCAGCCTGAATCAAGCTCACAGGCGCCCGCTCAGGAGGGCGCCTTGCCGTCATTCAGAGCCAGGGCCCCTTTGGCAATCCGGTAGATAATCCAGATGGCAATACCCACGAGAATGAACCATCCGATGATCAATGGGGTGGTCACTACCCCGATCACGGTCCAGAGCAGCCCGATCCAGAAGGTACGAATCTGCCAGCGGAAGTGCGGCTCCACCCAGGTATTACGCACGTCGTCCAGTTTGACGTAATTGATAATCACGCCCACCAGGCCGGTGAGGCCTCCCACGAAAAAGGACAGTGCCTGGAGAATATAAACCACCACCGCCAGGTTGCGGGCGGGATCCGAGCGGCGGGATGCAGGGTCCGAATCGGCAGGAATAAACTCCGGTTCAGTCAAGGGAAGTCTCCTATTCCACAGATAACATAAATTAACAACCTGTATTTTAGTTGCCGCGTCTATTGTCGGCTAAACGTCAGAATCCCCGATAGCCTCCCTCCTCTCGCTATTCTCGGGCGCCTCCGTACAGAATGGGTAAAACCTTCTTCACACTGTAACGAAGGTGATTCCAAACTGTAACCAAAGTTGTCAACACTCTCATTGTGCGCTTCAAATTTAAACGCGTTATCACGTCAAATCCTTTCCAGCAGCCTGTCG
>JAXHUV010000056.1:0-11940 GCA_034189445.1 Pseudomonadota bacterium | reverse complement strand
CAGATGAGTGGCAAAGCTGTGACGCAGGGAATGGATGTGCACGTGCTTGCGAATGCCGCTACAGATCGATGGTCTTGTCGCTCTTGCCCCGCAGGGTCAGTTCGGTGAGGTAGCGTTGATAAAGGGACTGGAATCGGGCATGGTCTTGAGCATTCATGGTGTTTCTCCTCGGAAGCCCTCCCGGCATGGAAGGGACTCAGAGGATTACAGACGATTTGGACCGCCTCTGCCGCGTAGCGGCTTCGTCCAACCAGGCCATCAAATTCGTTCCGGCCTACGGCCTCCACCGGACGCCCTTGTCAGGGCGCCGTTGTGCGCTGGCGTAGGGCGGCGGCGAGAAGAGGAGCATTGATTCGGCGCGAGGAAGAGGTATGATATTGTCATACCCCTGCCATGTTAGGAGCACCAGCCATGAGCATGCACCGGAAAACCATTACGCTGACTGAACAGCAAGACGGCTGGGTGAAAGCCCAGATTGAAAGCGGCCACTTTGGCAACGATAGTGAGTACATCCGCGATCTCATCCGAAGGGACCAGCAGGCCAAAGAACGTCTTGCCATGCTAAGGCAAGCCCTCGCCGAGGGTGAGTCCAGCGGGGAACCGAAACCGTTGGATATATCGGCTATCAAGGCGGCTGGCCGTAAGCGGATTAAGGCTGCGGATTAGTGCTTAAGTTGAACGTCACGCCGAGGGCGGAATCAGATCTTATCGGAATTTGGGTGTATACCTGTGAGGAATGGGGCGTTGATCAGGCGGATAATTACCTGGATCGGTTTGAGGCCGGCATGAAACGGCTGATTGATCACCCATCAATTGGCGCGAACTACGACCATGTTTTTTCGGGGTATCGCAGATTACAGATCGAGCATCACGCTGTTTTTTATCGACTGCTTAAATCGGAAGTGCTCGTTGTTCGTGTGTTGCACGAGGACATGGATGCACCGGAAAGGCTTCTGGAGTAGTCGGAGTTATATTTTCGGCGCAGCAGTTCGCGGCCGGTGGCCGCCGGACACCCTTTACGTGGCGCCTTCGTCACCACTCCAAGGTCGCCACTGTGCTTCGGTGTTGAAGCAACCAATACTGATGCCGTAGGACAGTGCAGGGATTCGTGTCAGGATTTTCTCGTAGACAAAAGAATGAAAGGTTATTCCTATGGATCGACAGAAGTCAGACCGGGCGCGCAGTAGATCAGCCTAAAGTCCGACAGGCTGCCAGTCTTGTAGATCTGATAAACGCCGTGAACGGAGATGATAATGGCACTGAGCATCTCAACCGATATCCGCGCCGCAGCAAACCGGGCACTGATGGCAGGCAGCTCGAAATACTTCAGCTGGAGCACGGAAAAACAGGAGCGATTCCGCGCGGCACCGGGCAGGGAATGCCGTTGCCGGATGGAGCAGGTTTTACTGAAGCAGGTTTTGGGCATTAAGTGCTCTGCTACTCAGGCGCCGGAGGTCTGGGGTGAACTCAGCCTTGACCAGCTCAACAGAATCAACCCGGCTGATCTCCTTACCCGAGGCATTGGCCAGGATTTTGTCTATCTAAACGAAAGTATGGGTGAGGGCGAATCCTTACTGGATTTCGATACTCTATATGATTACGACTACGATAACTTCCTGTTCCAGGAAGAGTGGCGCCACAGAGAACTGAAAGACTACGTCAGCCCCGGTTACTTTCCCCTGGATCAACCACGCTGGCTCCGTCTGGTGATGAATGAAGAACTGGTATACGGCAACCTTTTCTCGGTGGCCAGTTACGTAATATCCCGCGTTGCTGAATCCGGAGACCGACGGCTGGATGAACTGATTCCCTCGGCTTACGTGGAGGGCCCCAACCATGGTAAACAGGAAGACGATGGCGTTTTATGGGATTACCAGTTGGATGCCGGAGGCCTGGAGCCACAACTGGAAGAGCTAAGGCGGAGATGGTGGGGGTATCAGCAGAGTGCTGAACTGGGTCTTCAGTGGAAACTTGCGGATACCGCACCGCGCGCTTACATCCTTCATGATGAATCCCCGGTGCCGGACGAAGTGAATATTAATTTCGTCATCCAGAATGAGAAAACCATGCGCAGGGTTCGCTGGCGGGCGTTCCTGGCCGACTTGTCCGACATTGACAGTGATCGTAATGAAGTGGAAGACCTCATTACCCGCGAGAAAGAAGCCGCCCTCCGCTTCATCGCCGAACAATACGCAGACATCCGCGAAAATTACATACCACCGGTTATCTCGCCGGGCAAAGAGCGGAAACTGATTATCTCAAACGGTGCCCTCGATGATTTGCACCGCCTGAGCGACGATCCTGAAGATGGCTGAGCCTTAAAGGCAGCCGAGAGCTATCAGGTAACTGCCCGAGGAGATGAACGTAAGCGAACCGCCGGGGAGGTGTCGAAGCGGGGAATGTTGCTGTACGTCTTTGATTGATGGGTAGAAAAACACTGAGAATCTATTAAAAAAGAAAGATAGGCTCTGGCTATCTTCCTTTTGGGAATTATCAATTTTATCTGGGTGTCAATTATCCGTAATCTACTTGCGTTAACATCATTCACTTGGGAACCCATCCACAAGGAGATATTCCAATGGGCATTATTAATAGCGAGATCAAGCCGTTCAACGGTACTGCTTTCAAGAGCGGTGAGTTCGTTGAGATCAGTGAAGCCGATGTGAAAGGCAAGTGGGCTGTGTTCTTCTTCTACCCGGCCGACTTTACGTTCGTTTGCCCGACCGAACTGGGCGACGTTGCAGACAAGTACGAAGAGCTTCAGAAGCTGGGCGTTGAAGTGTTCTCCGTGTCCACCGACACTCATTTCACTCACAAGGCATGGCACGACAGCTCTGAAACCATTGGTAAGATCAATTACTACATGGTAGGCGACCAAACTGGCACCATCACCAACAACTTCGGTGTTATGCGTGAAGGCCAGGGTCTGGCAGACCGTGCTACCTTCCTGATCGATCCGGATGGCGTGATCCAGGCGATGGAAATCACGGCTGAAGGTATTGGCCGTGATGCCGACGACCTGCTGCGCAAGATTAAAGCGGCCCAGTACGTTCGCAACCATCCTGGCGAAGTTTGCCCTGCCAAATGGAAAGAAGGCGAAGCAACACTGACGCCATCCCTGGACCTGGTTGGCAAAATCTAAGCGCTCCTTCCGCAAAGCGTGTGAACAAAAAACCCCGGACTTTCCGGGGTTTTTTGTGTCTGAAGCAAAGATGTGTTTCAGGGGGCTTCGAGAATGGTTTCGGCGCTGGTATCAACCTTTTACCGGACCTTTCTTGGCCATTATCTGAACTTCGATATCTGCAGGGTATCACCCTGCTGAATTCGCATTGTCGTGGCCTCCGCCGTTGCCCTTGTCAAAATAATTGGTACCACGGGCCTTGAGGCGATAGAACTCTTCAATAACACCCGCCATCGCCTCGGGACAGTAGGGCCGCAAACCACTTAATACGAGCCGTTTGGCCACTTCGCCCACCGGCTTGTTGTCGGCGGTCAGGCGGTACTCCAGAAGAACGTTTCCGCGCTTGCCGGCCGCCTCGAGCGTGGCGTTGTGCAATTCCAGACCGGGGGAGGGCAGATTTAGGTTATCCAGGGCCAGGCTCATACTTTCGTACATCACCATGGGGCGCTTGGGATTGAACATCACCCCGTTGGATTCCATTAATGGTTTCAGGGTATGGGGAAAGTTCTTGCCGGAGGCCGAGACGTAGGCGCGGGTGATGTCTTCGATCAGTTGCTCGTTCCGGGTAAGGTCACCGCTACGGGTGACTTCTATGTAGACCTTTCCGGCGTCATCACGCACATCAATGGTGCTTTCGCTCTCAACAAACCGCAGTGGCACACCTTCACCGAGCAGGCTTCGAAACCGGAAGGTCATGTTTTCCGAGAGCCCGAAGCGCGCCAGAATGATCGCGAAGAGCAGATCCCCCGGAATGCAGAAACGGCGGGCGTCCGGATTGTGGATGGGATTGAAGTCCCCGGCGATCTCCTTGGCGAACTGGCTGGCCTGCAGAGCTGAGATAACGACGTGTCCGTCCTGGACGGAGTGGAAGCGGTCTAAAAACATGCGTTGCCTATTCTGGGTACCAAAGAATGATGTTGCCACGTTGTTACAGCATCATACTGCGGTAGGCTGCTGGTGGATATGCGCTATTGGTCAAGCCCGGCGGCCCGCGAGCCTTAATTAATAGTAAGGCTCTATTAAATAGTTTAGATCAATTAATTTGAGTGTTGGATTGCCGAACCGTATCTTTGTATCAACTTCAACCAGCGGCCTTAAGTCCGACAGGCTGTTAGTTTCGAAATTTAGAGGAGAAGCCAGAATATGTTGGATACTAATATCAAGGAACAGCTCAAAGCCTACATGGACAAGCTGCAGCAGCCGATTGAGCTGGTCGCAGCCTATGACGACAGCAAGAAGTCCCAGGAGCTCCGGGAGCTGCTGGAAGAACTGGAACCCATGTCATCCAAAATCAGCCTGCGCACCGAAGAATCCAGGGGTGTGCGTCGACCTTCTTTCGCTATCAACCGCGTAGGTACTGATATTGGCATTCGCTTTGCCGGCATTCCCATGGGCCACGAGTTTACCTCTCTGGTTCTGGCGCTTTTGCAGGTGAGCGGGCACCCGTCGAAGGCCTCCCAAGACGTGGTTGAGCAGATTCAGTCACTGAAAGGCAAGTTCGAGTTTGAAACCTATTTCTCTCTGTCCTGCCAAAACTGCCCGGATGTGGTTCAGGCCCTGAACCTGATGAGCGTACTGAACCCAAACATCACGCACACTGCCATTGACGGTGCCCTGTTCCAGGAGGAAGTCGAACAACGTGAAGTCATGGCGGTGCCCAGCGTTTATATGAATGGTGAGCCCTGGGGCCAGGGCCGTATGACCCTGGAAGAGATTGTCGCCAGACTGGACACCAGCTCCAGCGAGAAGGATGCCGAGAAGATCAACCAGAAAGACACCTTCGAGGTTCTGGTGATTGGTGGTGGCCCGGCCGGTGCCTCCGCTGCCATTTACGCCGCCCGGAAGGGGATTTCCACCGGTATCGCGGCGGAGCGTTTTGGTGGCCAGGTCGCTGACACACTGGGCATTGAGAACCTGATCTCGGTGCCTTACACCGAAGGCCCGAAACTGGTTGCGGCCATGGAGCAGCACGTCAGGGAGTATGACGTGGATATCATGAACATGCAGCGTGCCGAGAAGCTGATTCCGGCTTCACGCCCGGGCCTGCCGCATGAGATTCGGCTGGAAAACGGAGCCACTATCAAGGCACGCAGTCTGGTGCTGTCCACCGGTGCACGTTGGCGCCAGATAGGTGTGCCGGGAGAGGAAGAGTACCGCAACAAGGGCGTGGCCTACTGCCCCCACTGTGACGGCCCTTTGTTTAAGGGTAAGCGTGTGGCGGTCATTGGCGGTGGTAACTCCGGTGTGGAAGCGGCCATCGACCTGGCCGGCATCGTGGGTTACGTGACCCTGATTGAGTTCGATGCCGAGATGCGCGCTGATGACGTGTTACAGAAAAAACTGCGCAGTCTGAAGAACGTGGAAATCATCACCTCCGGACAGACCACGGAGATCACTGGTGAAAACGGTAAGGTTAACGGCCTGAACTACACTGATCGCAGCTCCGGTGAGGAGCACCACCTGGCGCTGGAAGGTGTGTTCGTGCAAATCGGCCTGGTTCCCAATACCGAATGGCTGAAGGGTGATATTGAGCTGAGCCGGCACGGGGAGATTATCATTAACGATCGTAATGAAACTTCCATCCCGGGTGTTTTTGCCGCCGGCGACGCGACGACCGTGCCTTATAAGCAAATAGTGATATCGATGGGTGAGGGTTCGAAGGCAGCGTTAAGCGCCTTTGACTTCCTGATCCGCAACTCCATGGATGAAAATGAGGGAGAAGTGGCGTAAACCTGAACCAGCCGCCTGGTGAGTAGAGAAGCGAGAGAAGCCCACAGGTTTAACAAGGTTTTTCTGGCATACGTGAAACGACGTTGCCATACTTCAGTTCCTGCACGAAAATAGTCACTCACTTTTGTTGTCATGGACTGATGTGCGTGTTATGAAACGCCTGGTTTACACTTTCCGAGCGCTATTGTTCGGCGCAAGCATCCTGAGCGCACCTGCGGTGGCCGATTCGATTGTCCGGATTGCCGTCCCGGACATCACCGGCCTGCTGACCGAAAACCGGGACGGTGTGTACCAGAAAATCCTGTACCGGGCCCTGGAAGGGCTTGATGTTAATGTTCGCGAGCGCTTCTATCCTTACAAACGGGCCATGATGGTGTTCGAGCAGCGCGGTGCCGACTGCATTTATTCCCTTACCAGCGTTCTTGAGCGTCGGCTGGGCGAAGGCGCTGTAATTGCGAGCTTTCCCCTGGGCAAGTTCACCTATTACCTGTTTACCGCTCAGGATGACGATCCCGTTAGCAGACTGTCGCAACTGCGGGGAGAAACCGTAGGCGCGGTAATTGGTCATGAAGCCTATCTGGATGGTGTTCTGGAGGGCCTTGATGTTAACGTAATCTGGTCCAGGAGCGATGCCCAGAATCTGGCGATGCTTGAGCACCGGCGATTCGGCGCAATGATTGCTGCGATCCCAGATATCCGGCCTTTCCTGGACAAGCTCAGCTACGATCCGGAAGCCCCCCTTCTTGAAAGTTACGATCGGCTAACCTGCCACAACACGGAAGCTAACCGGCAATTCCTGAGCAATCTGTCGGCGGAGATGAAACGTCTGAAACAAGCTGGTGTGTATGAGCAACTGGCCGGAAGCCTGTATGTTGAATTTGAAGACCCGGCTGCGACCGCTGGACCTTCTCTGGTAAACCGTCCGTTCCCGAGTCATGACTGACAGGCAATAACGGTACCGCCAGAACGATTGCCGAAAGTGCTCCTGGTTCATAGTATGGGACTTGCAGTCTATTGGTGTCGCATTAATTCGTAGGTGCACATGTTGACCGCCGCGGCCAGGTTCAGGGATTCGATCTGGCCCTGGCCGCGGATGCTGTAAGGCACGGCCTGAAGCTGGTCGAGGGCCTCGCGCGGTACACCCCGGGCTTCGTTACCGAACAGATAGCAGTCGTGCCGGCGGAAGGCCCGTGATGCCATCGAATTGCCCTTGAGGTCGAGGCAGGCAAGGCTCTGGTATCGGTCGGGAAGGCTGGTCAGATCAACATCGGTCTCAAGAGAGACGTGAAAGAGCGCACCCATGCTGGCACGCACCACCTTCGGATTGAAGGGGTCCACACTGTCCGGGCTCAACAGACACCGGAAACCGCCGAACCAGGCGAGGGTGCGCAATATCGTGCCCAGGTTGCCGGGGTCCTGAACCTCGTACAGATAAATTGCTTTTTCTCCGGGCACCGGGTTAGCCGGGCGCTCCGGCACGGGCACCACCGCCAGAATCCCCTGTGGCGTTCGGGTGTCGGCGAGCTGTGCCATCTGGTGATCGCTGATGACATGCGTCCTGAACGGGCTTTGCCAGTGCTCATAGGCACTGCTGACGTAGAGCTCCGAGGCCCCCAGAGCGGGTTGGCGGGCGGCTGCTTTTTGCAGCTCAAGAATCAGGTGTTCGCCCTCGACCAGATAGTGGCCAAACGACTGCCGGTACTTTTTCTGGTGCAGCTTTTTGATGTCGGCCAGATTCATCAGGGCCGTCTCCCGTCAGGTGGGCGTAGTCGGTTAAAAAAATCATGGAATCCTGGCCGGATTGTACCTGTGGCCGGCCCGGTTGTCAGGATTTTGCCGGTTGCCGGCGCGGCACGTACAATGAGTGCCTGGCTTTCCCGTTTTGAAGAGACCCCATGGCCCGATCCAAAAGCAGTAACCGGTGGCTTGAAGAGCATGTAAACGACCCCTTCGTGAAACAGGCGCAGGTGGATGGCTACCGCTCCCGGGCCAGTTACAAGCTTCTTGAAATCAACAAGAAGGACCGGTTGATCCGCCCCAATATGATGGTTGTCGATCTGGGCTCCGCCCCTGGCGGCTGGTCCCAGGTGGCGGCCAGACTGGTGGGCCACAAGGGCCGGGTCATTGCCTCCGACATTCTGCCCATGGATGCCATTGCCGGCGTCGATTTTATCCAGGGTGATTTCACCGAGAACGCTGTGTTCGAGTCAATCATGGCCACCCTGGGCGATGACCCTGTAGACCTGGTGATTTCCGACATGGCGCCAAACATCAGCGGCGTGACCGTTGCCGACCAGGCCGCGTCCATGTACCTGGTGGAACTGGCCCTGGACATGGCAAGCCAGGTGCTCAAGCCCGAAGGCAGTTTCCTGACCAAGGTATTTCAGGGCGAAGGGTACGACGAGTACCTGAAATCCGTACGCACCGCCTTCGACAAGGCCGTGGTGCGCAAGCCGGATTCCTCCCGGTCCCGCTCCCGGGAAGTCTATATCCTTGGCAAGGGCTTCAAGGGCTGATCAGTCTGCAGGCAGTCCCGTCGCACCCCTGCCTCACATTCACCGCATTGACGCCAAAAGGGCAGTCCATTGAGCAATGACTGATTTTATCGCAGACATGACCTTCGCCGAGGGCCTGGGCCAGCTTTGTGGCCTGGTGGCCCTGGGGTTCTGTATTGCCGGTTTCGCCAACAAGAACGACGACCGGCTGATGGTGCTGCTGATCTCCGCCAACATTGCCTTTGCCCTGATGTTTGCGTTTTTCGAGAGCTGGACCGCATCGGCACTGACGGTGCTGGTGATCCTGCGCATTACCCTGGCGCGCAAATACCAGGGTAACTGGCCGATCATGCTGGGCATGCTGGCGGTAAATCTGGTGGTCGCCTGGGCGACCTGGAAAACGATCACCGACGTTTTTCCGCTTGCCGCGGCGGTTTTCGGCACCCTGGGCATGTTCATGCTCCGGGGTATTCCCCTGCGTATTTTCCTCGGGCTGGCAGCGCTGGCCTGGATGCTCAACAACATCGTGATTGGCTCAGTGGGCGGGGCGCTGGCAGAAATCATGGTTCTCGTTACCAACATCATCACCCTGATTCGCCTGTATCGGCTACAGAAGAAGTATCCCGACTTTACTCCGGGTAGCTGATCGGGGTTCCCGGACCAGCGGACTTCCTGCGGCTCCTTGTGCCCGGTTTCGACCGTCACCAGCAATCTATCAAGCGCCAGCTTGGCCTGTGTTCTATGCTGAAGTCTTCAGTCAAGACTAAGGAGGATACTATGCGCTGCATTGTCAGATTGGTTCTGGTGGCATCAACCCTGGTGTTCGCCATGCTCACCCACGCAGCAGAGGGGTTGGTCGCGGTGCAAAGCAGTCACGATGTCAAAACGACGGCGGACAAGCTCGAGTCGGTGCTCAAGGAAAAGGGTATGACGGTTATGGCCCGCATTAATCATCAACAGGGCGCCGAAAAAGCCGGCCTCGAATTACGTCCGACCGAAGTGGTTATTTTCGGCAATCCCAAAGTGGGCACGCCACTGATGCAGTGCGCCCAGAGTGTGGCCATTGATCTGCCCCAAAAAGCGCTGATCTGGGAAGATGCCAACGGTGAGGTATGGCTGGGGTACAACGATCCGCAATACCTGAAGGGCCGCCATGGCATTGAAGGCTGCGATGAGGTGGTGAAAACAATCAGCGGTGCACTGGGAAATTTTGCCAAAGCAGCAACCCAATAGACAGGGATTAATCAGGTGGCGGCAACCGCTTCAAACTTGAGCGGCTGCTCAAATTTCCTTCGGGTGCTTATTGTAATCACCTATGGCTAAGTGGGCGGGCCTCTGTTACTGTGTTCGCATCCTGCCTCTAAGGATTCCGCAGTTTAAGGCTGTAAGCCCGTGCGACCTTTCCATACGACCTGTCAGAGGACGTCACCCCGATAACGGCGTGTGACCGTAGTCGTCTTTTATTCCATGAATGTTCATGGCATCTGCCCGCATTCACCGGGAACGGTGGTCGTGGAGGCAGAATAATCAAGAGTTGATCCTATATGAGTTTTTCTTCACTCGGTTTGTCCGAGCAGCTGGTTCGTGCCACCTCCGATCAGGGTTATGATACCCCGTCTCCCATTCAGCTCCAGGCGATTCCTGCGGTCTTGTCCGGCCGGGATGTGATGGCTGCGGCCCAGACTGGCACCGGCAAAACCGCTGGCTTTACTCTGCCCATCTTGCAGCGCCTGGCGGATAATCCGCGCAATGGCAAAGGCCCCCGCGCGTTGATTCTGACGCCAACACGGGAGTTGGCAGCGCAGGTTCACGACAGTGTGAACCTATACAGCAAATACGTTCCCACCAAGGCCGCGGTGGTCTTCGGTGGTGTCAAAATCAATCCGCAAATGATGAAGCTGCGCAAAGGCGTCGACGTTCTGGTGGCCACACCGGGCCGCTTGATGGACCTGTATCAGCAGAACGCTGTGCGCTTCAACGAAGTGGAATTTCTGGTACTGGACGAAGCCGATCGCATGCTGGACATGGGCTTCATCCGGGATATTCGCAAAATTCTTGCGCTGTTGCCGGCCAAACGCCAGAACCTGCTGTTCTCGGCTACTTTCTCAAGCGAGATCCGGGGTTTGGCTGAAGGCTTGCTGAATAATCCGGTGCAGGTAGAAGTCGCTGCCCGTAACACGTCGGCTGACAACATCGTTCAGTCGGTGTACCCGGTAGATCAGAGCCAGAAAACCGCGCTGCTGAGCAAGCTGGTGCGTGACAATGCCTGGGAACAGGTGCTGGTGTTCACCCGTACCAAACATGGTGCCAACCGCCTGACCCAGAAGCTGGAGCAGGACGGTATCACCGCGGCTGCCATTCACGGTAACAAGTCACAGGGTGCCCGTACCCGTGCGCTGGCGGATTTCAAGGCCGGTGAAGTGCGTGTGCTGGTGGCGACCGATATCGCCGCCCGGGGTCTGGATATCAAACAGCTGCCTCAGGTTGTGAACTTCGAGCTGCCCAATGTGCCGGAAGACTATGTGCACCGTATTGGTCGCACCGGCCGGGCTGGCGAAAGTGGCCATGCCCTGTCGCTGGTGAGCGCCGATGAAGGCAAGATGCTGGCGGGCATTGAAAGGCTGATCAAGAAACAACTGCCGCGCAAGGAAGTGGAAGGTTTCGAACCCAGGAACAACCTGCCCCTCAAGCCCAGGGCCAAGGCCGATCCAGCTAAATCCCGCAGCCATAACGGGCGCGGTGGTGCCACTGGTAAACCCACGGGCAATGGCCGTAGCTTTGGCGGCCGTCCCGGTGAGAGCCGGAGCCGCAGCGGCCAACGAGGCCGGTCGGGGCAGCGCCAGAGCACCTGAGCCTACCGTTGAGTTCTTTCAAAGCGGGGCGTCAGAGCCCCGCTTTGAAAGTGTATCTTCCGGTCGCCCACAGGCCGTAAGGCGGCCGGAAGATACAGCAGTCAGAATTTGTAGGTGAAGCCCACCATATAGACCATCGGGTCCAGTTCGACTTCGAATTCGTCGGTTTTAGCCAGCTGACTACCATTTCCGTCATACACTTTGACAGTGGCGTCGGTGTTGATGTCCGCCCACCAGAGCGCGGCGTTCAGGCCGAAGTTCTCGCTCAGCATGTAGTCCATGCCCAGCTCCACGGCGACGCCAACGCTGTCATCCAGCTCCAGCTCACTGCTCGCCGCACCCAGCGCGCCGTTGAGCCCCGAAGAGGTCTGTTCATCGAAGAAGGTGGTGTAGTTCACCCCGACACCGGCATAGGGCTGGAACCTGGAGTTGCTGGCCAGCGGGTAGTACTGCAGGGTGAGCGTCGGCGGCAGGTGTTTCGTATCACCCAGTTTCATATCGCTGGGAAGGTCGCCGCCGCCTTTGATATCGTGCTTGAATGGAGTGGCGGCCAACAGGCCAAGCCCCAGGTGATCGGTGAACATATAGGTGGCGCGCAGACCCAGCTGTGTATTGCTGTCGACGGACACCTTGGAGTCAACGCCCGGCCCCAGCAGGGGGGCACCGCCCACGGTGATGGAAT
>JAXHUV010000055.1:0-12018 GCA_034189445.1 Pseudomonadota bacterium | reverse complement strand
CCGCCAAGCTTCGCGCCTTTCGCCGCAAAGTGGGAATGATCTTTCAGCACTTCAATCTACTGTCGTCGAAAACCGTGGCGGACAATATTGCCTTCCCCATGAAGCTTGCGGGCATCTACTCAAAGCCCAGGATCCGGGACCGGGTCGAGGAACTGCTGGCCCGGGTCAGCCTCACCGACCAGGCCCGCAAATACCCGTCACAGCTCTCCGGCGGGCAGAAACAGCGAGTGGGCATTGCCCGTGCCCTGGCCTGCCGGCCCACAATTCTACTCTGCGACGAAGCCACCAGCGCCCTGGACCCGCAAACCACCCAGTCGGTGTTGAGGCTGCTGGCCGACATCAACCGGGAACTGGGCCTTACCATCGTACTGATCACCCATGAAATGGACGTCGTACGCCGAGTCTGTGATCGGGTCGCCGTCATGGACGCCGGTGAAGTAGTGGAAATGGGGCCGGTCAGCGAGGTGTTCCTGCACCCGAAGCATCCGACCACCCGGGACTTCGTGTTCGAGAGCGAGAGCATTGACCGGGACGAACTGCAGGAAAATCTCAGTAAGGCTGACGGCCGGATCCTGCGCCTGACGTTCAAGGGCGATTCTACCTACAAGCCGCTGCTGGGCAGCGTTGCCCGACAGTCCGGCGTGGATTTCAGCATCCTCTCCGGCCGTATCGACCAGATCAAGGACACACCCTATGGCCAGCTGACCCTGTCACTGGTGGGCGGTGATCTCGAAGTGGCCATGCAGGCACTTGAAGCCGCCGACGTTCACGTGGAGGTCCTGCGCTGATGGAAGCCCTGTTGAGCAATGTAGACTGGGCCGAAATTGGCTGGGCCAGCTGGGACACCCTGGTGATGGTGGGCATGTCCCTGCTGTTCAGCATCCTGATCGGCCTGCCGATCGGTGTTCTGCTGTTTCTGTTCGGCAAGCGCCAGTTGCTGGAACAGCCGGTGGCCTACGCCGTGCTGTCGTTCGTGGTGAACGTGCTCCGTTCCGTGCCGTTCATTATCCTGTTGATTGTCATGATCCCCTTCACCGTAATGCTGATCGGTACATCATTGGGCGTGGCCGGCGCGATACCGCCATTGGTTGCTGGCGGTGCCCCGTTCTTTGCCCGTTTGGTGGAGACCTCTTTGCGGGAAGTGGACAGAGGCATCATCGAAGCGACCCAGGCCATGGGCGCCAGCGTTAAACAGATCATCTTCGGTGCTCTGTTACCGGAAGCGCTTCCAGGCATCATTGCCGCTATTACCGTTACCGCGATCACACTGGTGTCCTACGCGGCCATGTCCGGTGTTATCGGTGGCGGCGGCCTCGGTGACCTGGCCATCCGCTTCGGCTATCAACGATTCCAGACGGACGTCATGGTAATTACAGTCGCCCTACTGGTTATTTTCGTACAGGTGCTGCAGATGGTCGGCGACCGTCTGGTTCTGTACTTCAGCAGAAAGTAGAAAAGTTAGATATAGACCGGTGGGCGGTCGGAGTCCCCTTCCGAAAACGTGGAGCGCCAGGGATGGCGCGACCGAGCCCTACAGGGACGTATTTACGGGCGTTTTTCGGAAGGGGACTCCGACCGACCGCAGGCCGTACTCCCAACCCGAATTCATTCGTTCAAGATATCCAATAGGAGAATCGATCTATGAATCTGAAGACAACACTCGCAGCACTGGCTGCAGCAGCTACGTTCTCCGGCGCCGTTGCTGCCGAAGAACTCTCCGTGGCGGCTACCCCGGTTCCCCACGCAGAGATCCTGGAATTCGTGAAGCCTCAGCTGGCGGAGCAGGGCGTGGAACTGGACGTGAAAGTGTTCACCGATTACGTCCAGCCCAACATCCAGGTGGACCAGAAGCGGATGGACGCCAACTTCTTCCAGCACCAGCCGTACCTGGATGAGTTCAACGAGGGCCGTGGTACCAACCTGGTGACCGTGACCGGCGTTCACGTTGAGCCGTTCGGCGCATACTCCAGCAAGATTGATTCGCTGGACGAGCTGAAAGAAGGTGCGGTGGTTGCCATTCCGAACGATCCCACCAACGGTGGCCGTGCGCTGCTGCTTCTGCAGAAGGCCGGTGTGATCACCCTGAAGCAGGCAAGCAAAATCACCGCAACACCCCGGGATATCGCCGATAACCCGAAAAACCTGGACTTCAAGGAACTGGAAGCAGCTACCCTGCCCCGTATTCTGAACCAGGTGGACCTGGCGCTGATCAACACCAACTATGCGCTGGAAGCCGGTTTGAACCCGGCTGAAGACGCGCTGGTAATCGAGGGCGCCGAGTCACCCTACGTAAACATTCTGGTTGCCCGTCCGGACAACAAGGGCAGCGAAGCCATGCAGAAGCTGGCCGAAGCACTTAAGTCTGAAGCGGTTCGCGACTTTATCCTGGAGACGTATAAGGGTGCGGTGGTTCCGGCATTCTGATGGTTGCGGCGTTGGCAGAGCCCCGGGGCCGGATGAACGTTTTCATCCGGCCCCGGTTTCAGCCATTTGATCAGTCACCGCTCCAGTTGGCTTTCGGATCCGGTGTCATCCGCAGGTAGGATTTCACGGTCTTGTAGCCTTTGGGGAAGCGTTGCTTGATTTCTTCCTCGTCCTGTAGTGACGGAACGATGACCACATCGCCGCCACGTTCCCAGTTGCCAGGGGTTGCGACCTTGTGTTCGTCGGTCAGCTGCAGCGAATCAATCACCCGCAGAACTTCGTTGAAGTTACGACCGGTGCTGGCCGGGTAGGTAATTATCAGCCGTACTTTTTTGTTCGGGTCAATCACGAACAACGAACGCACAGTGACGCTGCTGTCGGCATTGGGGTGAATCATGTCGTACAGCTGGGAAACCTTGCGATCGTGGTCGGCGATGATCGGGAAGTTCACCGAGCAGCCCTGGGTTTCGTTGATGTCCCTGATCCACTCCTTGTGGGAATCGACCGGATCGACACTCAGGGCGATGGCCTTGACACCACGTTTGTCGAACTCATCCTTCAGCTTGGCGGTCAGGCCCAGTTCGGTGGTGCAGACCGGGGTAAAATCCGCCGGGTGTGAAAACAGCACACCCCAGCTGTCGCCCAGCCAGTCATAAAACGAAATTTTCCCTTCACTGGAGTCCTGTTCAAAATCGGGTGCGGTATCTCCGAGACGTAAGGTCATGTTTACTCTCCTTTGATCATGGTAGTGACAATTTCGCTTGTTATTCCAGCCCGAAAACTAACGGGTTGTGTTCCAAGTATATACTACAAACCTTGGTGCAAGATGAAGCAATTACAAGGGGCTCAAACGCCCGGATCCTTCTCTTTCTCAAAGTGTTCGGGTGATTTCCGCTTTGCGACATACACCGTAAAGAGGGGGCTGTTTATGAACAAACCAAAAAAAGATGTCTGAGTTCAAAACTGAAGCGGAAGAGCGGGATATGCCCTATCAATCGCTAATCAAGACCTGGTTCGTGGGTGACGTGAACGACAGCCGTCGGACCTGAGGTGCTAACGTTGAGGTAACCGGCGCCGGAGCGATAGCGGAGGGGACCAAAAGGGGGTACGCTTTTGGCGTCTGGTTGACCACTTGTCTGAATCAGTGACTCTGCTGCCCGATATACTCGTTGGGGCACCGTTTAGGCTAATTTGCCCCAGAATTTGACCAACGCCGGGTTGTTGATGGCGGGAATACTCTGGGAAAGGGCGGTCAGTCACCCGAAAATGATCATCTTGTGATCAGAATCTGGTGTTCGGGCAATAGCCGATGGCCCCGACATGACTTGAAAGCCAGTGCTGAAGACTGATCCACACTTCAAATAATCGAGGACACTATGGAACTACTATCCACGAACGTCAGTTTCGAAGGCGAGCACCGCCGTTACCGGCATACTTCCGGCACCCTCGAATGCGACATGGAATTTGCGGTGTATCTGCCGCCCGTGGCCGTGGGCTCCATTCCGAAAAAGGTGCCGGTCCTCTACTGGCTTTCAGGGCTGACCTGTACCGACCAGAACTTCATGCAAAAAGCCGGCGCCCAGAAACGGGCCGCAAAGCTTGGCATGGCGATTGTTTGTCCGGATACCAGTCCCCGTGGGCTGGACCTGCCGGGGGAAGATGACAGTTACGACTTTGGCTCGGGGGCTGGCTTCTACATCAATGCCACCCAACGGCCCTGGGCACCGCATTACCGAATGTATGATTATGTGGTGAAGGAGTTGCCGCAGTTGATCGAGAACCAATTGCCGGTCACCGACAAACGGTCGGTCAGTGGCCATTCCATGGGTGGCCATGGTGCCTTGATTTGCGCCCTGAAAAACCCGGGGCGCTATGCCTCGGTGTCGGCCTTTGCGCCGATTGCCAACCCCACCAAAAGCCCCTGGGGCCAGAAAGCCTTCAAAGGGTATCTCGGTGACAACCCCCGCAGCTGGGAACAATGGGATGCCACCCTGCTGATTCCGACCGCCCGGGAGCGCCTGCCGTTGTTGGTCGACCAGGGAACGGCGGACGAGTTTCTGGGCAGCCAGCTCAATCCGGATGCTCTGGCAGATGCCTGTGAGAAGTTTCACCATCACATTGATCTGCGCCTGCATCGGGGCTATGACCACAGCTATTTCTTCATTGCCTCGTTCATTGATGATCACCTTGATCACCACGCTAAGGCGCTGGGTCTATGAGGGTGTGACGACGGTCAGGAGCGGAAGCCCCAGACCAGGCTAAAGTCCATGGATGGCATGATTTCAGGCTCTTCCAGAGACTGGATGCCGAAGCCTGGCTCGCTGGTGTCCCGCTCGAAGGTGCTGGTGTAACGGTTGCCACGGGGGCCGAAGATGGCTTTCACGAATGGTCCCCGGGCCCGCACCGGCCTGCGGCTAACCACTGCCACTTCGTTGTTTTCCAGGCGTACCAGAATGCCGGGCGGGAACTCGCCCAGAACCTGCAGCAGAGCCTTGGGTATGGCAGGGCGGAACTTACCGTCGGCGAGGTTGGCAATCAACTTTCGGGCGTCGGCCACGTTCAGGCGCTGCCGGTAAGCCCGCTTGGTGATCATTGCCACGTAGCGTTCCGCCAGCGCCAGAATTTCAGCTTCCGGCCGTATTTCGGTACCGCTGAGCCCCTTCGGATACCCACTGCCGTCAGCCTGTTCATGGTGTTGGGCGATGATGGTCAGCAGCAGCTTGTTGTCGATGCCTGCAGCCTTAAGGGCCTGAATACTGCGCTGGGGGTGTTTGCGAATAACGCCCCGTTGCTCGTCGTTCAGGACGGTATTGGATGCATTCAGTTTATCGGCAATGGGCACGAGGGCAAGATTAGCCGCGAGAGCGGCCGTGGTGAGCACGGAGACTCTTTTCTCTTCCAGGCCGAACTGCCGGCCGATGAACTGACACAAGATGCCGTAAAACAGGATCTGCTCATGGAGCATCGGCCCGATCGAGTAAAGGTGGACCAGCGCCAGGCTGACTTCCGGTGATTCCGTGCAGGTGCGCTTGATCATCCGGGCCAGGCCAAGAAGGCGGTTTTGGGCAGAAGGGTCGGAGTCGGTGATGGCCTCCAGGGTTGCTTCGAGGGAATGGAGCAGGTCCGGGTAGTCGGCAAAGGGATTTTGCTCCCGGTTGTTCTCGGAGACCTCCTCCCGAGGGCACTCTATCTTGCGGGGCTTGAACCGCCCCCGCTCGAACAATTGCTCCAGTTGGGAGTTGGTCTGAATCACATAGCCCTGGCGCAGGAGGACGTTGCCGCCCGCATCGTAGACGTTCCAGGGAAGGGGCCGGCCGATGGTCAGCGCGCCGGGTGCAATTCGGACAAGTTCGGTCAAATCAGGTGTCTCGGATACCGGTTGGTTTAGTTATGTAGCAAGTGTAACCCCGAATGCTGGCGGGGCTCCACTGAAGCGACCTGGTCTCCGGACACGAAACAGCGTGGTTTTGCCTGATTTCATGGCTGGGCCTGACCGGCATCCGGCGTATACAGAAAGAGCCTCCACCCCAACAGAACGCTGGCAGACGCCAGCCCGCCTGTCAGGCCTACCCAGAAACCAGCGGCTCCCATGGCCGGTACCAGCCAGTCCGTGAAGGTCAGCAGATACCCCAGCGGCAGGCCCAGACCCCAGAACGAAAACAGCATGATGAACATCGGAATACGGGTATCCTTGTAGCCCCGCAAAGCACTGATACAGGTAACCTGGATAACATCGGCAATCTGGAACAGAGCCGCGAACATCAGAAGCCGGACGGTGACTGCCTGAACTGCGGTATCGCTGGTGTAAAGTGCCGCGATTTCCCGGGAAAACACAAACAGCAGTGTTGCAAAAACCAGTGCCGTAGCGGCGGCGAGAATCAGCGAACTGCGGGAGATCAGCCGTGCGGTGGCAGGCGCCCGGGCACCCATCAGGAAGCTGACCCTCAGTGTCAGCGCCATGCCTATACTCAATGGCAGCATGAACAATAAAGACACCAGGTTCAGGGCAATCTGATGGCCGGCGACCACCACCGGGCCAAGGGGTGCCAGAAACAGGGCAATCACCGAGAACAGGCTGGCCTCAACGAAGATGGTAAAGCCGATAGGCACGCCGATGTTGAGAATGTAGCGAATGCCCGCCGGATCCGGCTTCACCCAATCGGAAATCAGGTGGAACTGTCGGTAAACCCGGCTGCGGTTAAGATGCACCAGCAATGCCGCCGCCGCGACGCCGTTGGAAATAGACGTCGCCCAGCCACAGCCAACCCCTCCCATGGCTGGCAGGCCCAGCTTGCCGTAGATGAAGATGTAGTTCATGGGCAGGTTGATCAGTGTGCTGAGAACAGAGAACACCATAATCACCCGGGTGTGCCCGAGGCCATCGGTCAGGCCCCGGAGCGCTGTGAGTACCAGCAATGCCGGTATACCCCAGGCAAAGGCGTCCAGATAGCCCTGGGTGATGCGCGCGGTGTTGGCCTCCAGGTCCAGAAGCGCCAGTACCGGATGCACATGGGTAAGCAGCAGGATCATGATGACGGATCCGGCGGCGGCAAGATACAGGCCCTGCCAGGTGGCGGGCATGATTTTCCAGACCTCCCGGGCACCGTTGTAACCGGAAATAATGGGTTGCAGCGCCCCCAGCATACCGATGAAAAACAGGAACAGTGGCACCCACAGGCTGCTGCCGATACCCACCGCTGCCAGGTCCTCGGCACTGGCGTGACCGGCCATGATGGTATCAATCACACCGTTGGCCATCTGGGCAACCTGGGCGATCAGGATTGGCCCGCCCAGAATGGCGAGGGTTCGCCACTCCGTGAGCGTTCTGGCGATCAGCGGCTGCCGGGGTTCCGGTAATGGTTGGTGGGTCTTATCCATAGGGTATTGTCCCGCGCTTCCGCACTGCAAGTTTCTCCCAAAACCGTTAAAGTACGCGCCTTGATCACAGCAGATGGCAGTGGCGATGGGACTTCTGGTTTTTGTTACGGTTCTGTGGGCGTTCTCATTCAGTCTGATCGGCGAATTCCTGGCCGGCCAGGTGGACAGCGATTTTGCGGTACTCAGCCGTGTTCTGCTCGGTGCTCTGGTGTTTCTGCCGCTCACTCGCTGGCGTGGCGTGGCTTCCGGACAGAAACTGGGCATCCTGGTAACCGGTATGTTGCAGTTCGGCATTACCTATCTGTGTCTTTACCGGTCCTTCAGCTACCTGACGGTGCCGGAAGTGCTGCTGTTCACGATTTTCACACCGCTGTACGTGACCCTGCTGGATGACGCCCTGTTTCGCCGGTTTTCCCCAGTGGCGCTTCTGGCTGCCGTCATCGCTACCGTTGGGGCAGGTATCATACGCTACGACGGGCTCAGTGAGGACTTCATCTCCGGCTTTCTGTTGCTTCAGGTGGCGAATTTTACCTTTGCGGCAGGCCAGGTGGGCTACAAGCATGTGATGCAACACTACCCGAGCGGTATGCCTGCCTACCGAACCTTCGGTTATTTCTTCTTCGGTGCCCTGGCCATTGCGCTGCCATCCTTCCTGATTTTTGGCAATGCCGACAAGCTGCCCACCACCCCGGTGCAGTGGGGCATCCTGGCGTGGCTGGGGCTTGCTGCCTCCGGCCTGGGGCTGTTCCTGTGGAATCGCGGTGCCTGTGTGGTTGATGCCGGTACCCTGGCCATCATGAACAATGCCCTGGTGCCTTCGGGCCTGATCGTGAACCTGCTGATCTGGAACCGTGATGCCGATTTGCCGAGGCTGGCGATTGGCGGTGGCGTGATTGCCTTCTCCCTCTGGGTAAACGCGCGCTTCCATCCTCGGGCCCGGCTGTCGGCTTCGGCTTGAGTACGTCCACGCACTATGCACACTATACGCGCTAAAAAGCGCACTAAAGGTTTCGCATACTTCAGCCGTTACACTCTCATACGCAGGGTGACCTTTGGTGAATATCAATAATCTTCATCAGGGCTTATCCTTGCGCGCTTGTTTCTATTTCCGTGGTCAACTCCGAGTCAGAAGGTCCGTTTATGCGTAAGAATCTCCCGGTAACCCAGCGTGAAGTCAAAATGCGGCAAGGTGGGCGGTTGATCAGTACCACGGATTTGAAGGGAGTGATCACCTACTGCAATGATGAGTTTGAGGAGATCAGTGGATTCTCCCGCGAAGGGCTGATCGGCCAGGCCCATAACATCATCCGCCATCCGGACATGCCCCAGGCTGTGTTCAAGGATATGTGGGATTACCTGAAGGCAGGCAAGGCCTGGATGGGTGTGGTCAAGAATCGGACAAAGAATGGTGACCATTACTGGGTCAGCGCCTACGTGACCCCCATTCGTGAGAATGACCAGATGATCGGCTACGAATCGGTGCGGGTCGAACCAACCCACGATCAGGTTGCCCGGGCCGAGCGGCTGTATGCAAGAATTTCGGCAGGCAAGAGTCTGACAAGTCTCCGAAGCAAGCTGGGTTCATTCGCAAAATTGGACTGGCCGTTTATTGTGTCCCTCGTTTTGAGTCTTGTTGCCCTTGGCTTTGACCAGACATGGATGGCTGTGGGGCTTGTGGTTATTGGGCATGCCTTTGGGGCCGGCCTGGTTCTTATTTCAATCAGGGCCCGGATATCCGGCCTTTTGACGCTCTGCCCTGACGTCTTCAGGGATCCTGTTGTCGCGCGAACCTATAGCGACGAAAGCGGTGCATTTGCCGAATTGGCAATGGCTCTGGTGAGCGAGCAGGCGAGGATTCGTACCGCGCTTGCCCGCAGTGAAGATCAGGCAGAACTCCTGTATCAACAGGCTCGTGCCTCCCATGGATACATCAGTGACGGCGCGTCGGCGATTGCCCGGCAGCGGGCGGAAACGGATCAAACCGCCTCGGCCATCAATGAAATGACGGCCTCAATCCAGGAAGTGGTCGAGTCGGTTACCAGCAATGCCCGGGAAGCCGGGGAGGCCAATCGTCTGGCCGGTGTTGGCAGCGACCGGAGCGCGGAAGCGTTGGTAGCCATCGAGGAGCTGGTGAGCCGAGTAAACGGGATTGGCGCAACGATCAGCAAGCTGGGCGAGTCCACCAGCAGCATTGGCGAAGCGACCCATCTCATTTCCGAGATTACCGAGCAGACCAATCTGCTGGCACTGAATGCTGCCATTGAGGCGGCACGCGCGGGTGAACATGGTCGCGGTTTCGCTGTCGTAGCGGATGAAGTGCGCTCTCTTGCCGGTCGGACGCGGGAATCCACAGTACGGATCCAGAACGTCATCGACGACTTCCGGCAACAGGTGGATTCGGCGGTCCAGGCAACCCGGGACGGCGAGGTCGTGGCTGGTCAGGGCCTCGAGAAGGTGCGGGAAGCGGGAAACTCCCTGCGGGATATTGTGACGTCGATCCAGACCATCTCCGATAGCTTTATCAGCATGTCCGCGGCCTTTGAGGAGCAGAGCCAGGTATCTGACGAGATCAATCGCCAGATTACCAACATTGCCGAGCTGGCCGATCACAGTGATGCCCAGGCCGATTCTGCCAGGCAGAGCAGTGACCGGCTCAGCACCATGTCCCTTGGCCTGAAAGACCTGATCGCCAGGTTTATCAGCAAAAACGGCTAGGAGTCTGCGCGGCAGACGCGAGAAGCTGGCCAGCATTAGCTGCAGCCGTCAGGCGAGCGCAAATTTTGTTGGCTTACAGCAAGGGCATGCGAATATCGGAGATTGCCCGTGCGTTTTAGCTTTCGCTGAGCCGCGCTTTGGCTGCGCCAGGTTGCAGCAACCCTCAACTTTCACGCACCGATCGGGTGCGTACGATCAGAAATAACACCTTCCTTGAAGGCAAATAAGTCCACTTCGGAAACTATAACTATCTGAAACAAAATCATTTTCCACCCATTTCTCGAACCTGGCACAATCTCTGCCTAATCCCAAACAACGGAACCAATGCCGGTTCTGTTCACAGCGACAGATTCATTCAGACGACGGCGTCTACTTGCACCTGCAAATTGCAGGGAGCAGGCAGCGCCGTTTTTTTGTGGCCAATCCAACGGGCTGGTTATCAGATCAAGGTCAGAGGAAAACATCATGTCTTACATTGTACCTTCGGAATTCGTCACCAAAATGGTCGACGCGGGCGAATCCAAAATTTATATGTCCACCCGGGATACCCTTATCCGGGCCTTCATGGCCGGCGCCATCCTGGCACTGGCAGCCGCCTTCGCCATCACCGTCGCGGTCCAGACCGGCGTGTTTCTGATTGGTGCCATACTGTTCCCGGTCGGGTTCTGCATGCTGTATCTGATGGGCTTTGATCTGCTGACGGGCGTGTTCATGCTGACGCCCCTGGCACTGCTCGACAAGCGTCCGGGTGTGACACCGGCCGCCATCCTCCGCAACTGGGGCTGGGTATTTCTCGGCAACTTTGGCGGCGCACTGACCGTTGCCTTCATGATGGCGTTTATCTTCACCTACGGATTCAGCACGGACCCCGGCGCGGTTGGCACCAAGATCGCCAGCATCGGTGAAGCCCGCACCCTGGGCTACGCCCAATACGGCGCTGCCGGCTGGGCCACCATTTTTATCCGCGGCATGCTGTGCAACTGGATGGTGTCCATGGGTGTGGTTGGCGCGATGATCTCCACCAACGTTACTGGCAAGATTCTGGCTATGTGGATGCCAATCATGCTGTTCTTTTTCATGGGCTTCGAGCACTCCATCGTCAACATGTTCCTGTTCCCCTCAGCAATCATCATGGGTGGCGAGTTCTCAGTGATGGATTACTTCTGGTGGAATGAAATTCCGACCGTGCTTGGCAACCTGGTCGGAGGTATTGCCTTCACCGGTCTGACTCTGTACACCACGCACGTGCGCACTGCGCCCAAGCGCAAGATTGCAGCAGCCTACGATAATGCTGCCCTGGCTCGTTCCAACTAAGCCGGGCCTTCCTGCAACTCCGGCTGCCGCACCCGCCGGAGTTGCTTTTTCCTTATATTAACTCTTCTGACGGTTCCGGGCCTGGCACCGCCGCCACTTTGGCAAACCCGGACCGCACAGGCCGGTCCGGAACCTGCTCCGGTTCGGCCAGCTTCTTGCGCCAATAAACAAAACGACAATAGGTCAGTGCCTGCTGTTGGCAATAGGCCATGCCGGACAAGCCGGATGCTGCCAGTCCGTGATATGTTGCTGCCAGAGACGTTTGCGTTCGACGGGTGTCATGCTGATTCCTCCTGGTGGTAAAGAAGGAATCAGTGTGTTCAATAGCAGGGCTGATAGGTAGGTGCTGGTTTATGGGCTTACAAACTACCACTACGCAAAATGTGGAGAGACTCTAAACAACATTGGGAAACCAGACCATAGCAAACCGCAAATTCGAACGTTAAGCTTGCTTAGTCTAATGCATCCGTGAAGTTGACCAGGTACCGAAGTTTGCAGAAAACACCCCTTCCAGCCCAGACCGCCATCAGCCTGGGCGAGCTCATGTGCGCCGTCACCCGGGACTGGCTCTGGCAACCCGCAGAGCAGTGGGTCCGGGAACGCAATCCGGGCAGCGTCCTGCACTGCCGGGTTGGGTCGGGCCAGGCCACCTACCACCGTTACGATTCTCGCGACCGCCAACACCTG
>JAXHUV010000054.1:1510-12038 GCA_034189445.1 Pseudomonadota bacterium | reverse complement strand
GGCTTGGCCGGCGAATGTATTTCCAGGGGTTCACGGTAATTCCGGGAATCGAAGTAGGCCTTGAAGGCCGGGGTGCGAATCAGGTTGTAGATATACTGGCCCTGGTCGGTGTTGCGCCGGAAACCGAGCAGGTGTTCGGCGGAGCCGTTCCACCATTCCATGGCACCCCGGGAATCGGTCATGATCACACCATCGCGCATGGCGTTGGTGGACTCCCGAAGCCGGTTGATCTGGGCCTTTAGTCGGTCCTGGGTTCTCAGGTGGCTTTGGTGCAGTTTGTGAAAATTATCGAATACATCGCCCCAGAGCCCGATGCTCTGGGGTGCCTCGTCGGTGGCGCTTGGGTTGGCCAGCCACTGGCAAAGGCGCCGTGCTTGAGCGAGCGTCCACCACAGGTAGACAATCAGCCCGAAGCTAAGGCCGTAAACAGGCTTGCCGAAGTAGAGGCCGGCCAGGGTGGAGCCAATCAGGCCACCGATAATGTAGCGCAGGTATCGTGACCAGTTGTGTCGCATCAAAAACTGCCTTGTTTCCGTCCCGGGGCTGTTGCTTGCTGACCAGAGTTACTTACGAGGCTCTGGTCGAGAAGCGGTAACCGGTTCCCCGTACTGTCTGGATCAGGTGGTCGTACTGGTCACCGAGAGCCTTACGGAGCCGACGGATGTGAACATCGACTGTCCGTTCTTCGACATAGACGTTGCCCCCCCAGACCTGGTCCAGGAGCTGGGAACGAGTATATACCCGTTCCTGGTGAGTCATGAAGAACTGAAGCAGACGGTATTCGGTGGGACCCATGGTGAGGGCGCCTCCCTGGATGGTGACGCGGTGGCCCGCCGGGTCCAGAGTCAGGCCTTCGACTTCAATCGGGCTGTCCACGCCTGGCGGTGTTGCGCGCCGCAGCACCGCTTTCAGGCGGGCAACCAGTTCCCTTGGGCTGAATGGCTTGGTGATGTAGTCATCGGCACCCACCTCCAGACCCTGGATCTTGTTATCTTCCTCGACCTTGGCCGTGAGCATGATGATGGGAATGTCGGCGGTCGCCTCTTCCTTTTTCAGACGACGGGCCAGCTCCACGCCACTGGTGCCGGGCAGCATCCAGTCGAGAAGCACAAGATCCGGGTGTTTGTCGACAATCAGGGCATGGGCTTCCCGAGCGTCCTCTGCCTCCAGATAGTCATAATCCGCCATTTCGAGAGCCACGGCGATCATCTCGCGGATAGGAGCCTCGTCATCGACGATCAGGACAGTTTTTCCAGTCATGAGCTTTAACCTGTGTCAGACCTTGGTTTGTTGCTGCTTCATTACAACGCCCAAGTGTTGCAACTATATGACAGGTTCAGCCAATGACGAAATCAATCGCCAGGCCTGCAAAAACCGCGAAACCGGCCCAGTTGTTATTGAGAAACGCTTTGAAGCAGCCCTCGCGTTCCCGTCCCCGCACCAGATACTGGTGGTACACGAACAGGCAGGCCATGGCCGCTAAGCCCAGGTAGTAGAAAGTGCCCAGCCCGGCGCGATGGCCCACCATGATCAAAATCAGTACGACCACGGCCTGCAGCATGCCAATGATCGTTTTATCGGCATCGCCGAACAGGATCGCGGTGGACTTGATGCCGGCTTTCAGGTCGTCGTCGCGATCCACCATGGCATAGAGGGTGTCGTAGGCAACGGTCCAGAGCAGGTTGGCAGTGAACAGGAGCCAGGTGAGCTGGCTCAGTTCGCCGGCCTCCGCCGCCCAGGCCATGGGGATGGCCCATGAAAACGCCGCTCCCAGAAACAACTGCGGCAGGTGGGTATAACGTTTCATGAACGGGTAAATGAACGCCAGCCAGGCAGCGCCGAAGGACAGATAAAGCGTCAGCGGGTTGGTAAACAGAACCACCATCAGGAGGGAGGCCAGGCACAGGCCTGCAAACAGCGCCACGGCCTCCCAGGGCTTGATCCGGCCGGCGGTAAGCGGGCGGTTCCTGGTGCGTTTGACGTGTTTATCCCAGTCCCGGTCGGCAAAATCGTTGATGGCGCAGCCGGCGGCGCGCATGAAGAATACGCCCAGAGTGAAAACGATAATATTGCCAATTCCGGGCCTGCCATCACCGGCCAGCCACAGAGCCCAATAGGTTGGCCACAGCAGGAGTAGGGTTCCGATCGGGCGGCCGATTCTGAGCAGGATGGCATAGTCGACCAACCGGCGTTGGATAGGTTCTGGCACAGCGTCGGGCAGCATGGCGTGTGTCCGTCTGGTGTTCCGCGAATTAAAAGAGTACTGGCCTCCTGCCGGGATTATAGCCGGTGGCGGGCGGATGGTTAAAGCGTGTTCCGCTGAAACAGGGCTGGCAGCAGGTACTCGCCAACCAGCAGGGAGCTGTTGTGGCCACGGAACAGGGATCGCCGGGCCAATTCCGGCTGGCCCGGCATTACCGGTTTGCAGAGGCCGGTTTCCAGTGGGCCCCGTTGCCATTGGTGGTCGGTGAAAAGGTAGGCGCCCAAAGGCCGGTTGCCAAGGTGACGTAGCTGTCGGCCTTCACCTTTCAGGCAGTTCAGGGGAATAACCGTTCTGGCCAATACCCAGGGCTGGTTGTCACCACAGAGGCTGACCTCCCTTATCCAGGCACATTGGCGGTGAGGGGTGTCGAGATGTCGGGCTTCTTCCCGTGTCGGCGTTGCGAAGCCCTCGCGGCGGACCTCAACGTAAAAGCAACGACTGCATTGTTTCTGCAGGGCCCGTGTCAACGAGCCCTCTACTTGCAGCCAGTACCGTGCCGGCCCGTGAACCGCCGGGTTTCGCAGGCCCGCCGCTGTCAGCGATTGGTACCAGTCCGTCGGAGGGATAGTGAGGCGGCTGTCGATGTCGTCGATGTCAGAGACCCTTGACTGCATAGATGCCGGGCGCATTGCGCCAGTAGCCCTTGTAGTCCATACCATAGCCGAACAGGAACCGGTCTTCCACTTCCAGGCCGGTGAAATCGGCCGCCAGATCCGGGCGGGCTTTCCGGTCATGTTGTTTGTTGACCAGAACGGCTGTCAGTACTTCACTGGCACCCTGGGCGTGGCAATAGTCGCCGATGGCGCACAGAGTGGTGCCTTCATCCAGAATGTCATCGACAATCAGGATGGTTCGGCCGTATATATCGGCTTCGGGCTGCAGCTTCCACTCAAGGATGCCGCCGGTGGTTTCCTGGCGGTAACGGGTGGCGTGCAGGTATTCGGCCTGGATCGGAAACCGGAGTCGGGGCAGCAGTTGTCCGGTCAGGATGAGCCCGCCGTTCATCACGCAGAATAACAGGGGGTTGCTGTCTTTCAGGCGGGCGGTAATATCGTCGGCCAGGTTGCCGATTGCAGTTTGCACCTGCTGTTCATCGACCAGGCAGTCGGCTTCGGCCATCACCTGGTTCATTTCGGCGACGGTATCGGTCATATCGGTCGGTCCTGTCGTAAAACGGGCAATTATACCGGAGAGGGACGATAATTGTTTGACAATTCCTATTACCCCCGGATGATGTTGGGAGAGAACCTATGAAGAAGTGGCAGTGCGTGGTTTGTGGTCTGATTTACGATGAAGCCGAAGGCTGGCCGGAGGACGACATTGAGCCGGGCACCAGGTGGGAGGACGTGCCGGAAGATTGGGTTTGCCCCGATTGTGGTGTCGGCAAGGAAGACTTCGAGATGATCGAGATCAGCTGATATTGCCCGGTTCAGCCTGGCCCTTGCCAGTGGCGCGACACTGGCGACAGACTTGGTATTGTGCGTCACTCGGAATTTCACCATTTGCGGTAGAAAACTCCGTCGTGTGCTAACGAAATCACAGGAGCAAGCATGCTTGAGGTAACAAGAAAGCTGGTGGAGTTGCTGGATCTCTCTCCCATTGGTGATGATCACTTCCAGGGCAACAGCGAGGATATAGGCTTTCCCAACGTATTTGGCGGTCAGGTACTTGGCCAGGCGTTGATCGCGGCCAGCCGAACCGTCGAGGGTCGTCTCTGTCATTCCCTTCATGCCTATTTTCTGCGCCCCGGCAACCAGAGCAGGCCCATCGACTATGAAGTTCAGCGGGTCCGCGATGGTGGCAGTTTCTCGGTGCGTCGGGTGATTGCCCGCCAGGGTGGCAAGGAAATCCTGACCGGTTCCATGTCGTTCCAGGTGGCCGAAAAAGGTTATGAGCATCAGCTGACAATGCCGGATGCGCCGGATCCGGCAACGCTTCGTTCGGAACAGGAGTGGGGCAAACTGCTGGCACCCCAGTTGCCGGAAAAAACGCGGGAGATCATGACCCGTGACCGTCCGATCGAAATCCGGCCGGTGAATCCGGTCAATCTTCTGAAGCCGGAGAAGCGCAGGCCCCACAAACAGAGCTGGTTTCGCGCCCAGGGGCGTCTGCCGGACGACCCCGTGCTTCACCGCTGCCTGTTGGCTTATGCGTCGGATTTCGAACTGCTCGCTACTTCCATGAATCCGCACGGTCTGACCTTTATGAGTAAGAATCTTCAGGTAGCGAGCCTGGATCACGCCATCTGGTTCCACCGGGATTTCCGCATGGACGAATGGCTGCTATACGACAAGGACAGCCCCAGTGCTTCGGCAGGACGGGGTTTCAGCCGTGGCAATTTCTTCAATCAGGACGGTGTACTGGTGGCATCCACCACTCAGGAGGGGCTGATTCGTCAGAGGTCCAGCAGCCTGTCGGACTTAAGGCCGACAGGCTGCTAGGCTATACTATACGGGTGCCGTTAGACAGACATGCCGGATTCGGCCAGGCGGTAACCCGACCACCTTTTCGACCCATTGAAAACTTAGCGAACCAGCAATGTCAGACGCCCTGAGAAAATTCCGGAGTGAAGGTCAAAGACCCCGGCAGCCAGTTATCACGCCTCACGTGGGTGTGCTGACCCTGCATTTCCAGCTCTACGGCTGCGACGACCTAAAAGCCAAGCGCAAAGTCTTCACCGCCCTGAAATCCGTCTGGGGCAAGGAACCCGACCTGGCCGTAGCCGAGACCGCCGACCAGGAGGCTCTCGGCTGCGCCACATGGACCATCGCGGCCCTTGGCAACTCCTCCCAACAGATTACCCAACGTCTGGACCAGATCGAAAAAGCCATCGAAGAACGTGTGGATGCAGCCATACTGGATAGTCACCGGGAAATACTCTGACCGGGACGCAATAACCTGAGCAGGGGCCGTGTGGCGTAACCTGTCGCCAGGCCGTATACTACGCCCCCTCAGGGATGCCAGTGCACCTGCCAGGGGCAGGTGACCAGAAACCAATGCCGGACTTGAATGCCGGCCGTATCCGCAGGGCATCCGGAACCGGCCCTTCGGATGACCACTGAGTGTGAGTGGCGCCTATGACCGGAAAGAAAAAATCCGCCCAGGCCTCGGTAGAGGCCATGTATCGCGTGTTTACGGTGCCTGAGGCGCCGGAATCGACACTGAGCCGGATTGACCAGAACATCTCCCGCAATCTTGCAGGCTTCCTGCAGGAACACATCGTTGCGGTTGAACGGGACCTCGCGGATGTGGAGAAAGACTTCTCCGACTACAGCATTCCCGAGAAGCCCGTCTTCGTGTCTGAACAGGCCCAGTTCCTGCTCGACAAACTGGTGGCCAATTCCGTTCACACCGCCTCACCGGCCTTTATCGGGCACATGACCTCAGCGCTGCCGTACTTCATGCTGCCGCTGTCGAAGATCATGATTGCCCTGAACCAGAACCTGGTTAAAACTGAAACCTCCAAGGCGTTTACCCCCATGGAGCGCCAGGTACTGGGCATGATCCACCGCCTGGTGTATCAAGAAGACGGCGCTTTCTACCGCAAGTGGATGCACGACCCCCGTCACGCCCTGGGCGCCATGTGCTCCGGCGGCACGGTTGCTAACCTGACTGCTCTCTGGGTCGCCCGCAACCGGGCTTTCCCGGCTGAAGGCAGCTTTCGGGGCCTGCACCAGGAAGGCCTGTTCCGGGCGCTGAAATACTACGGCCACGAAGGCGCCGCCATCCTCGTCTCCCGCCGCGGTCACTACTCCCTGCGCAAGGCCGCCGACGTGCTCGGCCTGGGTCGCGAATCCCTGATACCGGTGGAGACCGACGACGAAAACCGCATCAATGCCGATGCCTTGCGGGACAAGTGCCTGGAACTGCAGCGCCAGAAAATCAGGGTCATGGCCATCTGCGGTGTGGCCGGCACCACCGAAACCGGCAACGTCGACCCCCTGGACGCCATGGCCGACATCGCCCGGGAATTCGGCGCCCACTTCCACGTAGACGCCGCCTGGGGCGGACCGACTCTGTTTTCCCGCACCTACAAACACCTGCTGCGTGGCATCGACAAAGCCGACTCGGTCACCATCGACGCCCACAAGCAGCTCTACGTACCCCTGGGCGCGGGACTCGTGGTATTCCGGGACCCAAGTCTTGCCAGCGCCGTTGAACACCACGCCCAGTACGTCATCCGCAAAGGCTCCCGAGACCTGGGCAGCACCACTCTGGAGGGCTCCAGGCCAGGCATGTCCATGCTGATCCACTCCGGACTGAAAATCCTGGCCAGAGAAGGCTATGAGATACTGATCGACCAGGGTATCGACAAAGCCAGAGCGTTCGCGGAAATGATCGAGTTAGAGCCGGACTTCGAACTGGTCACAAAACCGGAACTGAACATCCTGACCTATCGCTACTGCCCGGAAAATGTTCAACAAGCCCTGGTGTACGCCGATTCACTACAGACGGAAAAGCTCAACACCTGCCTTAACCGGATAACCAAATTTATCCAGAAAACCCAGCGCGAACGCGGTAAGGCGTTTGTCTCACGGACCCGCCTGGAGCCAGCCCGCTATTGCAATTTTCCCTGCATCGTGTTCCGGGTAGTACTGGCCAACCCGCTGACCACAAAGGAAATTCTGGCGGGCATCCTGGCTGAACAAAAGGAACTGTCACGGGAAGAGGGAATCGAGGATGAGGTCAGCATCCTGCACCAGATGGCGGACGCAGTATTAAAGCAGGCGCAACCAAACGCCAGACAGGCCTGACAACAACACCAAGGCTCGCACACCGAGGCACAATTCAGTAAAGCGCCTCTTCATCATCCAGAACATCATGAATGATATCCAGGAACATCTTGTCCGCCTCGCTCCAGCTCTCCGGGATCCGGATATTGGTGCTGGCACTGATTTCCCGTGCAATCAACTCCTTGGCGTTCGGTTGACCGCGATGCTTGCGAGCGATCTCCATGGATTTAACGGCAATGGTCGGATCGCTCAGAACCTTCTTGATGAAGACCCTCAGCTCGTCAATCATCTTCGCCTGACGGCTTTCAACGGATGAACTCATACTTCACTCCCCGGACACACAGTTTCGAGAGATAAGACACCCTTTGAAAGATAGTATGACCAAATTCGGTTTATACAACCAGCCCAGTCAGATCAACAAGCCCCGGAGCGTAAAGAACAGGATCGCTGCCCTGACCTTCGAATCGATTTTCTGTTTTGTTCTTGAGGCCAGCCGCCCGAAGGCACGCAATGAACTACTGAGCCTTTCTGAAATCCATGAAGATGCAGCACCCCTGACGGCCAGAACCATCAAAAAAGCGAACCTTGTTTAGCTTCTGTCGAAGCGTTATTAGTGTAACTCCCATTCTATCAATGGGTTGAGCAAGGTTCGCCTTTTTTGTTAATTTCCGGGCTGAGAGGTTTTCGTGGGAACAGGTTCCGACCCTGAACGAGTATCGTCGCGAGCCGCGCCCGTCCCCTTCTTTAAAGAAGCCCTATCTTATTACTGGTTACTGGCAAATCAACGACCGGTGAGATCCCTGTTGATGATGAACAGGTGGTTACCGTCGACTGTGTTGGGATCAAGCATCTTCTGCTCCAACTCGCCATCGGTAGACCAGGTGGCGAAGTCGTCGTCGTTCAAGACGCCCAGACGGTTGTCACCAATGATCCACAGGCCTTCCATCTTGTCATGGGGATAATCAACCTCGGCGACCATATCCACCACCAGGGATTTTTCCACCGGGACGATGCCGGCGGTGGCGAGCCCACTCCAGCCATCGGACAGCGCAACCTCCTCCAGTGTTTTACCGGCAATGGTGAGGCCGAGATCCGGGTCCTGGACGAGGTCGCCTGTGCCGGCAATGCTCTCAAGGTTGGTGCCGGTGCTCAGGTCGATCCGGTAGACATGCTTTTGAGCCGCGGGGTCTGCCGCAGCGGCACCGTCGGGGCCACCATACAGGAAGCTGCCGTCACGCTCGATCACCAGGAATTCGGTAGCGCTCAGGGCGGCAATCTCGGAGTTGGCGTTCTGGTTCTTTTCCTGTCTGTACAGGTATTGGCCGATGGCACCGCTGTCCAGATTGACAGTGACAATACGGGTGATATCGAGGTCCTTCACCGCGCTAGAGGGGTTGTACATGGTCGACTGCATGATACCAACCAGTGTTTTTTCGTCCGGAGTAATCGCCAGCCCTTCCATGCCGCGGTTGGCCCGGCGGTTGGCGAATTCGGCCGGCAGGTTGATGCTCACGCGAGAGTCTTCAGCAAACGGGTTGATACGATCGATCTCGCGGCCGTCGGCATCAAAGTGGACGATATGCGGGCCGTATTCGTCACTGACCCAGAAGGTGCCATCGGAAAGAGCGACCAGCCCCTCACCGTCGAGACCATGGTCATCCAGCTTGAAGGGATTGCTGGTCTCGTCGTAAGGCTGGTCGTCATTTTCGAGAATGGGTTGACCGTCGGGGTAGTACGGAGTCTCGCCAGTACCGCCCAGGGCCGAGGTATTGGGCAGACCGGTAATTTCGGCGCCGTCGGGGCGCTTGAGTAATATGGTGTCGAGCTGTTCGACCACGCCATCGCGCTTGACCTCGAACAGGCCGATGCGGGGAGTGTAATCGGGGGTTGGGAACTTCTTGCCCTTGCCGAAATCGCCTGTAAAACTGGCGTTGGGGCCACGGTCGGTAAGGGCGTAGAAATAGGTTGCCTTCGTTGGGTGGGCGGTCATGGCGGAGCCGAATCCGCCGTTGCGCACCTCGAACGGCTGTTGCGTTTTCGCATCGATAAGGTCATCGCGCAAGACGCTGTAAGGAAGATAACTACCCGTGGCCGGGAAGCTGTTGAAGACAGCTTCACTGTCGACCTCTGTGATGAAAGAGTCCCCGTTGTCGTCGTCACAGCCTGCCAGCATTATGGAGACCAGTAGCGAAAAGAAAATGGCACTGCACTTGTTCATTGGGTGTTTTCCTTGTAGAGAGTGTTTTTCACGAGGGGTTCCTTCGTTTGTTGCGCTTCCCCGCAGTGCTGAGTCGGGGCGGGAGGTTCTTGCCAAGATACGGCGGTCTTCGCGGGAAAATGCATGTCATGCGTATCCGGCGAATATCCTCCAAGGCTAACCGACGCAGCCGGCTTCGATTTAGTGACCGAGAATCTATACGCACATACTGTGCCGCCTGAATACTTCAATGAGATGATCGTTTCATGGCAATCTGGTGACGAACGGGAAAGGGCCAGTCTGGTGCCTATCCATGATCCGTTCCCCTCAGAGCTGCGACATGCCCTTAATACCAACGCGCCTGGCCTGTTCATGCAGCATGCAGCCCGCGCAGAGCCTGAAAACAGGCCGGATTGTCGGAATTGAGGTTCTGATCCGATGGCCCGGACGGGCAAAACCGATCCGCCCCGACGATATCATCAGCTTTGCGGAACAGACCGAGCTGATCACCGAGGCGGAAGACTGTGTGATTGTGCAGACTACCATTGATATGTGCCACAGCCTGGGCTATCAGGTGGTGGCCGTTTTTCGACAGGTATCCCGACTCTCTATAAAAATTGAATCATAATTCATTATTTTGTCAATTTCTGAGTGTTGATGAACATAAGGTTTCCTAATGAAATTCAACTGCTTACAGGAGATTACAAAAAATTACAAAAAGAAATTGCCAGCAAATGGCGTGGCCGCAAAAAGCAGATTATAAAGACGCCAAGGCGAAGTCGCAGGCGGTCGTTCGTCGACATGGAGTGAGGTTCCCTGCGGGGTCGCAGCACTCGGCCATCTGTGTTCGTTGATCGGGAAAATATCATGAGTGAGTTCGACGAAAGCAATCTGGAGCAGTCTGGAAGCTGGACCAGCGTCAGTGACGGCGACAGCGACGATAACCATTCCATAGCCGGCCGTGCACGTGTTCGCGCACAGTTGCAGGCAGACATTGAAGCGTTCCTGAGCCAAGGCGGGATAATTCAGGAAGTTGATACCGCCTTCCGTTCCGACGCGCCGCGCAAGGTGGACGTGGGCTTTGACAACCATTCCTTCTGAACGCCGACCCGGGACTCAGTCTGTTATTTAATGGCTTTATCCTGTTGGCGGAGTCTGCAATCATCGGCATTGGCCGTGTATGATGGCCCAAAGGACGCCGGCGGATGTCGTGCTGGTCCATCAGACTTTTTGTTCAGCCATTCAGGAGGTTGCCAGTGCCGATTCCGACTCCCCGTGGTTTTCCCGCCACTCGCCTGCGCCGTAACCGGGCCAGTGAGTTTTCCCGTCGTCTGG
>JAXHUV010000054.1:0-1410 GCA_034189445.1 Pseudomonadota bacterium | reverse complement strand
TGGTCCATCAGACTTTTTGTTCAGCCATTCAGGAGGTTGCCAGTGCCGATTCCGACTCCCCGTGGTTTTCCCGCCACTCGCCTGCGCCGTAACCGGGCCAGTGAGTTTTCCCGTCGTCTGGTGCGGGAAAACCAGCTTACACCGGACAACCTGATCTGTCCGGTTTTCGTGCTGGAGGGTGAGGGCCAGCGGGAAAAGGTGCCCTCCATGCCGGGGGTGGAGCGTCTGAGCATTGATCTCCTGGTTGAGCAGGCGGCGGAGCTGGTGGAATTGGGTATCCCGGCCATTGCCCCGTTTCCGGTCGTTCCGGCTGAGAAGAAGAATCTGTCCGGCTCCGGCGCCTGGGATTCGGACGGACTGGCGCAGAGGGCGGTTCGCGCCCTGAAAGCAGCCCATCCGGAGCTGGGTGTGATTACAGACGTGGCGCTGGACCCATTCACCACCCATGGCCAGGATGGCATCATCGACAACGACGGTTATGTCCTCAATGACGTGACCGTCGAGGCGCTGGTCAATCAGGCGCTCTCCCATGCCGACGCCGGTGCCGATGTGGTGGCACCGTCGGACATGATGGATGGCCGGATTGGTGCCATTCGCGAAGCCCTGGAAAACGGCGGCCATGTGAACACGCGGATCCTGGCCTATTCCGCCAAGTACGCATCCAGTTATTACGGACCTTTCCGGGATGCGGTGGGCTCGGCGGCCAATCTTGGCAAGGGTAACAAGGCTACTTACCAGATGGATCCGGCCAACGGCGATGAGGCATTGCATGAGGTCGCCATGGACCTGGCCGAAGGCGCGGATATGGTGATGATAAAGCCCGGCATGCCGTATCTTGATATCGTGCACCGGGTGAAGACGGAGTTGCGGGTGCCGACATTTGTCTACCAGGTCAGCGGCGAATACGCCATGCACATGGCTGCTGCCCGGAACGGCTGGCTGGATGGCGATGCGGTAATGATGGAAAGCCTGATGGCCATGCGCAGAGCCGGGGCTGACGGAATTCTGACCTACTTTGCCGTGCGCGCGGCCCGACTGATGCGGGATCGTCGGCACGGATAAGTCAAGCAAGCCATTCGCCGGTAGCGGCGAACACACTGGAAGCGAGGAATCATGACAACGGAAACGGCGAAGAATCAGACGGCAGGGGATGACCGGAGTGTGCCAGCGCCGGTGGATGTACCCCCGATTGGTGAAGAGATCAACCTGGATGCCAATGAAAACTACTTTAACCGGGAACTGAGCCAGCTCCAGTTTAATTACCGGGTACTCAAGCAGGCACTGGATACGACCCACCCGTTGATCAACCGGCTGATTTTCTGCTGCATCTTCAGCAGTAACATGGATGAATTCTTTGAGATCCG
Organism: Pseudomonadota bacterium; assembly: GCA_034189445.1. Classification (GTDB taxonomy): domain Bacteria; phylum Pseudomonadota; class Gammaproteobacteria; order Pseudomonadales; family Oleiphilaceae; genus Marinobacter. The sequence goes on along the minus strand of JAXHUV010000054.1, from coordinate 46 downwards.
TGTTGCCGGTCTGCGGCAGCAGATGAAATACGGCCGTGAAACCATC
>JAXHUV010000053.1:0-12126 GCA_034189445.1 Pseudomonadota bacterium | reverse complement strand
CACCCATCGGCTACCTGGCCAGCTTCAAGAACCTGTGCAACCGCGAAGGCATCGACTTCGAACACTTCTGGAAAGCGGATTCCGAGGCTGAGGTCTATCACTTCATCGGCAAGGACATCATCAATTTCCACGCCCTGTTCTGGCCGTCCATGCTGCACGATGCGGGGTTCCGGACGCCGACCGCAGTCTGGGCCCACGGCTTTGTGACCGTCAACGGCAAGAAGATGTCCAAGTCCCGGGGCACCTTCATCATGGCGCGCACCTATCTGGATCACCTGAATGCGGAATACCTGCGCTACTACTTCGCCGCCAAGCTCACCGGCAGCGTCGATGACATGGACCTGAACCTGGAAGACTTTGCAGCGCGGGTGAATTCGGATCTGGTGGGCAAGGTGGTTAACATCGCCAGCCGCAGCGCCGGTTTTATCGCCAAAACTTTCAATGGACAGCTAAGTGCAATCACTGAGCCTTCACTGATCAAAAAGTTCGTCGATGCTGGCGACGATATTTCCGATTTCTATGAGAAACGTGAGTTTGGCCGAGCCATGAGAAAAATTATGGAGCTTGCAGATGAGGCCAACCAGTATTTCGATGAAAAGCAGCCATGGACTCTGCCCAAAAAAGCGGCATTGGCCGGAAACGAGATTGAAAAAGCTAAAGATCCTGAACTTGGCAATCGAGAAGACATTCTCAACGATTTACAGGCCATCTGCACCAACGCCATCAACATGTTCCATCTTCTGATGACTTACCTGGCACCGGTACTGCCGGAAACCGCCAAGGCCTCGGAAGCGTTCCTGAACGCGCCGCTGGACTGGAATAAGCGGAGCGAGCGCCTGGAAAACCATGGCATCAACAAGTTCAAGCCGTTGATGAACCGGGTGGACATGGCCCAGATCGAGAAGATGCTGGATGCCTCCAGGGAGGAGTTGCCTGCAGCGACCGGCAAGCCGGCACCTGCTGCCAGTCTTGAGCCAATCGCTGATGAAATAGAATTTGGCGATTTCGCGAAAGTGGATCTTCGTGTGGTTAAAATTGTCAAAGCCGAGCACGTGGAAGGTGCCGATAAGCTTCTTCGCCTCACCCTTGACATAGGGCATGGCGAGCGCAATGTGTTTGCTGGTATCAAGTCAGCCTATAAGCCCGAGGATCTCGAGGGTCGGCTGACGGTGATGGTAGCCAACCTCAAGCCCCGAAAGATGAAGTTCGGGATGTCCGAGGGCATGGTTCTGGCGGCGGGCGCCGGGGGTAAGGACATCTTTATCCTGTCCCCGGATTCCGGCGCCACCCCCGGCATGCGAATTATGTAAGGGCGGCCGGGCAAAACGCTGACAAGTGCCAATGGAGCAAGGTAAATGACCGACTATCTGCTGATTCTGGTCAGCACCATACTGGTGAACAATTTTGTACTGGTTCAGTTTCTGGGCCTGTGCCCGTTCATGGGTGTTTCCAGCAAGCTGGAGACGGCCATGGGTATGTCGCTGGCCACCACGTTTGTGCTGACCCTGGCATCGGTGTGCAGTTACCTTGCCTACACCTATCTGCTGGAGCCGCTGGACCTGGCGTTTCTAAGAACCATCACGTTCATTCTGGTAATTGCCGTGGTGGTCCAGTTCACTGAGATGGTGGTGCACAAGACCAGCCCGTTGCTTTACCGGGTGCTGGGCATTTTCCTTCCGCTGATCACCACGAACTGCGCGGTGCTCGGCGTTGCCCTTCTTAACATCAATAAGAACAACAACTTCGTTGAGTCGGTATTGTACGGATTTGGCGCGGCAGCAGGCTTTTCACTGGTTCTGGTGCTGTTCGCCGCCATGCGTGAGCGCATCGCCGTGGCCGATGTGCCGGTTGCCTTTCGCGGTGCCGCCATTGGTCTGGTTACGGCCGGGCTGATGGCTCTGGCTTTCCTGGGCTTTGGTGGCCTGGTCAGCATTTGACCGGCTGGCGGGATTAGGAGTAACAGGTTATGTGGACAAGCGTTCTTGTTGCCATTTTGGTTCTTCTGGCCCTTGCTGTTGTTTTCGGCGGCCTGCTCGGATTCGCGGCCGAACGATTCAAGGTGGAAGGCAACCCGCTGGTCGATCAGGTAGACGCACTACTGCCCCAGACCCAGTGCGGCCAGTGTGGCCACCCCGGCTGCCGGCCCTACGCAGAATCCATTGCCGAAGGCGGCCCCATCAACAAGTGTGTGCCCGGAGGGGAGTCCACCATCAAGGCCCTGGCAGACCTGCTGGATGTGGAACCGGAACCACTGGACCCGGAGCATGGCGTTGAGCAGGTCAAGCGTGTTGCGGTGATTCGTGAGGACGAGTGCATCGGCTGCACCAAATGCATCCAGGCCTGCCCCGTGGACGCCATTATTGGTGCCGCAAAACACATGCACACGGTCATTGAAAGCGAATGCACTGGTTGCGATCTGTGTGTTGACCCCTGCCCGGTGGATTGCATCGACATGGTGACGGTGGAACCGGATATTCGCACCTGGACCTGGGCACCGCCCAAATCCGGACTTATTGCCACCGATCGCCAGGGAGCCAGCGCCTGATGACTCAACTCTGGGACTTCTCCGGCGGTATCCACCCGCCGGAACACAAAGACATTTCCACCGCGCGCCCGATTCGCAACGCAGGAGTGCCTGGCTATCTGGTTTTGCCTCTTCAGCAGCACATCGGCGACCCAGCCGAAGCCATTGTTGAGGTGGGCGAACGGGTATTGAAGGGCCAGAAAATTGCCGATGTTAAAACGGGCATGGGCGTTCCCGTTCATGCGCCGACATCCGGCGTGATCGAGAACATTGCCGACTACCCTGTGCCCCACCCCTCAGGTATGGCGGACCGGTGCGTTACCCTGAAACCGGATGGTGAAGACCAGTGGTGCCAGCGCAATGCAGCGAAGGACTATCGTTCGCTGGAGCGGGATCAGGTTCTTGAGATAATCCGTGAAGCCGGTATTTCCGGCATGGGTGGAGCTGGCTTTCCCACCAACATCAAACTCCGGCCACCGCAGGATTGCAAGATAAGCACGCTCATCCTCAATGGCGCGGAATGCGAGCCCTATATCACCGCTGACGACATGACCATGCGGGAAAAGGCCGATGCGGTGGTTGCCGGCCTGAAAATCATGGCCTGGATTCTGCGCCCCGAGCGTTGCGTGATCGGTATTGAGGATAATAAACCGGAAGCCATTGCCGCACTTCGAAAAGCCACCCAAGGCACCCAGACCGAAATTGCGGTTATTCCGACCAGGTATCCCTCCGGTGGCGAGAAACAGCTTATCCGGATACTGACCGGCATGGAAGTACCCAGCGGCGGAATTCCGGCCGATATCGGCGTGATATGCCAGAACATCGGAACCGCCGTCGCCGTGGCAAACGCCGTGTTTGACGGTACGCCTCTGATTTCACGGGTCGTGACCATTACCGGTGAAGCCGTACAGGACCCGGGCAATTTCGAGGCCCTGATTGGCACCCCGATCGAGTACCTTCTCGAACAGGCGGGCATCCGGCAAAATAAGCTCAACCGACTGGTGCTTGGCGGCCCGATGATGGGCTACACACTCACGACCGAAGCCGTGCCCGTCATCAAAACCACCAACTGCGTGATTGCCGCAACGGCCGCTGAATTGCCGGCACCACCACCGGAGCAGCCCTGCATCCGCTGTGGTCAGTGCGCCGAAGCCTGCCCAATGGAATTATTGCCGCAACAGCTGTTCTGGCACGCCAAAGCTGCCGAATTTGAAAAGGCGGAGCACCTGAACCTGTTTGACTGTATTGAATGCGGAGCCTGCTCCTACGTTTGCCCGAGTTCAATTCCACTGGTTCAGTACTATCGATTCGCCAAGGGCGAGATCCGTATACAACAGGCGGAACAGCTGAAGGCGGAACGGGCCCGGGAGCGCTTCGAAGCCCGCCAGGCGCGTCTGGAGCGAGAGCAGCAGGAGAAAGAACTGAGGCGCAAGGAGCGTGCGAAGGCGGCAGCCGACGCGGCGGCCAAGAAGCAAGCCAAAGCCGAAAAAGCAGCTGCCGAGGGCGAGGTCATTGACGAGCGTACCGCCAAGTCAGCGCTGGTTGAACAGGCCCTGGCCCGCAAGAAAGCAAAGGCCGAAGCGTCCCGGCCGCCTGCCCCCGGTGCGCCGGCGGCGGAGGAACAACAACCGGATATTGAGGCCCTTGAAAAGCAGCTGAGCCAGGCTCAGTCGAAACTGGAAACCATGCAAGGCATGCTGGATGATGCCAAGGCCCAGCAGGCAGACAACGTAGAAAAGCTGGAGCGGGCCGTGGCCAAGAACCACGACCGGGTACAACGGGCTGAAGAGGCTCTGTCTGAAGCCAGAGAGAAGCTGGCCGCCGGTCCAACTGAATCCCAGCCAACCCACTAACCGAGATCAGGCACCACACCCATGGTATTCGTTCAGCAGTCATCGCCCCACGCACACGGTGCCCGGCCAACATCCCGCGTGATGTTATTGGTACTTTTTGCGGCCTTGCCTGGCCTGTTGGCTCAGACGTTGTTTTTTGGCTGGGGCAACCTGATCAACGTGGTCTTCTGTGTCGCCGTTGCCATTGCCTCCGAAGCCGCTCTGCTCAAACTCAGAAAGAAACCCGTGGCGTTTTTCATCAGAGACAATACCGCCGCCGTTACCGGCCTTCTGCTGGGCCTGTCGTTGCCTCAATTCGCCCCCTGGTGGGTGTCAGCCGTGGCGGTGATTTCAGCCATCGTTGTCGCCAAGCAACTGTATGGCGGGCTGGGCTCAAATCCGTTCAACCCCGCCATGGTGGGCTACGCCCTGGTTCTGGTCTCTTTTCCCGTTGCCATGACAACCAACTGGGCGGAACCCGCCATGCTCTGGGACGGTGCACCGGGCTTTGGTGAGACACTGGCGACCATTGCCTCCGGCCAGCAAACAGCGGTCGATGGCTGGACCATGGCAACCCCGCTTGATGAATACAAACACAAGATTACCACCCATACCGCAGCCGAGGTTCTCAACCACCCGACCTTTGGTGAGGGGATCGCCAAAGGCTGGGAATGGGTCAATGCGGCCTTCCTCGCTGGGGGCCTGCTACTCATCGGCCTGCGCATTATCAGCTGGCATATTCCGGCAGGGTTTCTTGGCGGTCTGATCGTGATGAGCCTGGCTTTTGGCAACAATGCAGACCTCTACACGCCGCTCTCACTGCATCTGCTGGCAGGCGGCACCATGCTTGGCGCCTTCTTTATCGCTACCGACCCGGTTTCGGCCGCCACCAGCCACCAGGGCAAACTGATCTACGGGGCCGGGATTGGTATCCTGATCTACCTGATCCGCACCTGGGGCAATTATCCGGACGCCGTGGCGTTCAGCGTTTTGCTGATGAATTTTGCGGTACCTTTCATTGATCACTACACACCTCCACGCACCTACGGGCATTACAAGGGCCGTCGTGGTATATCGGGGAACCAGGGGTAATCATGGCTGCAGTTGCTCAATCCATCCGCCGCAGCGCTATCGGGCTCGGCTTGTTCGCGGTGATTACCGGTGGCACCATTGCCGTGACTCAGGTGGCCACCGAACAGCGAATTCGTGAGCAGGCGGCGCTTGCAGAGGCCCAGGCCCTGTATGAGATCATTCCGGAAAGCCGGCATAACAACGACCTGCTCAAGGACACCGTGCAGTTACCCGCCAGCGAGCAGCTCTCTCAGCCCGGCCCTCTGACCGTCTGGGTGGCTCGACAGGACGAACGGCCTGTTGGCATGATCATGCCCGTGGTAGCGCCGGACGGTTACTCGGGTAAAATCCACCTGCTGGTGGGGGTGAACATGCAGGGCACCATTCTCGGCGTGCGGGTAACCAGTCACAAAGAAACACCCGGGCTGGGGGACCAGATCGAAACCCGGAAATCAGACTGGATCAAGAGCTTTGATGGCCGCTCTCTGGGCAAAGCCCCGCATCGGGAGTGGAACGTCAAAAAAGATGGCGGAGAATTCGATCAGTTCACGGGGGCGACCATCTCGCCACGGGCTGTGGTGAAAGCTGTTAAGAAAGCACTGATCTACTTCCGGGAGAATCGTCAGCTTATCCGGGAGCGGCTCAATGAAGAGCCGTCACCCGGCAGCCTGACCCCTGAAACGATGGCCGACGAATCGTCCAATAGGGAGCATTCCTGATCATGGCAACCAAACCATCGCGCGAAATCATCCGGGACGGCCTGTGGGACAACAACCCTGCCCTCGTCCAGGTGCTTGGGCTCTGCCCTCTTCTGGCCGTGACCAGTACCGTTGTTAACGCCATCGGGCTGGGCCTGGCCACACTCATGGTGCTCACGGGGTCTAATCTCGCGGTTTCGCTGATTCGCAATTTCGTCAGCGAATCCGTGCGCCTGCCCGCGTTCGTGATGATCATCGCCTCATTCGTGACCTGCGCCGAGCTTCTGATGCAAGCCTTTACCTACGAGCTCTATCTGATCCTCGGCATTTTCATTCCGCTGATTGTCACCAACTGTACCATCCTGGGTCGGGCCGACGCCTTCGCCTCGAGGAACCCACCGCTGCCGGCAGTGTTGGACGGAGCCATGATGGGCCTCGGTTTTCTGGCGGTTCTGGTGGTTCTGGGTGGTCTCCGGGAGCTTATCGGGCAGGGCAGCCTGTTCGTCGACATGCACCTGCTTTTCGGTCCCGCTGCCGCCGACTGGGTGGTACGCCCGTTCGACAATTACCCGGATATGCTGTTCATGGTTCTTCCACCCGGCGCCTTTATCGGTCTCGGCCTGCTGATCGCCCTCAAGAACGGCATCGACAATCACCTGGAAGAGCGCCGAAAAGCCAATGAACCAGCCCCCGTGGCAGCGGCAGCGGGGAGCAAACGGGTCCGGGTTACCGGGAACGTTTCCTGATCCTCTGGTTGCATAAGACTGAGAGCTGATGAACAAACAGAAACGCATTGAGATCTTCACCCGTCTCAGGGAGGCCAACCCCAACCCGACCACCGAGCTGAATTATTCCAGCCCGTTTGAGCTGCTGATTGCGGTTATTCTATCGGCCCAGGCCACGGATGTAAGCGTCAACAAGGCCACCAACAAGCTGTTCCCGGTGGCCAACACGCCAGAGGCCATCCTGGCCCTGGGGGTTGATGGTCTGAAGGAGTACATCAAAACCATTGGCCTGTTTAACAGCAAGGCCGAGAATGTGATCAAGACCTGTCGCATCCTGATTGACAAACACGGTGGCCAGGTACCGGAACGCCGGGAAGAGCTTGAAGCATTGCCTGGAGTCGGTCGCAAAACCGCAAATGTGGTGTTGAATACTGCCTTTGGGCATATGGCAATGGCGGTGGATACCCATATCTATCGGGTGTCAAATCGCACCGGCATTGCCCCGGGCAAGAATGTTCTGGAGGTGGAAAACCGTCTAATGCGCCTGGTGCCGAAAGAGTTTCTGCTGGACGCCCATCACTGGCTGATTCTGCACGGGCGCTATACCTGCACCGCCCGAAACCCCAAATGCGGCGCATGTATTATTGAAGACCTGTGCGAATTCAGGCAGAAAAGGGACTATCTCTGATATCAGGAGATAAAAAGCCGGCATTTCGCCGGCTTTTTGATCGACAGACCAAAGAATATTATTTGAACAGCAGGTTTCCCGACAAGCCTTCCTTCTCCAGAATTTCCCGGAGGCGACGAAGTGCCTCAACCTGGATCTGCCTTACACGTTCGCGGGTCAGGCAGATTTCCCGCCCCACTTCCTCCAGCGTACTCACCGGGTAGCCCCGAAGACCAAACCGGCGGGACAGAACTTCCTGTTGCTTGTCACTGAGCTGATCGATCCACTTTTCCAGGCAGGAATACATATTGTTGTCCTGCAGTAGATCCGCAGGATCCGAAGCGCCGTCATCGGCCACAGTATCCAGCAGGGACTTGTCGCCACCTGTGCCAATGGGCGTATCCATCGAGGCCACACGCTCATTCAGACCAAGCATCCGTTTCACATCGGCCACTGGCTTGTCGACCATTCTCGCAATTTCTTCGGCCGAAGGCTCATGATCCAGTTTCTGGGTCAGCTCCCGCGCCGCACGCAGGTATAGGTTGAGTTCCTTGACCACATGAATCGGCAGACGGATGGTGCGGGTCTGGTTCATGATCGCCCGTTCAATGGTCTGCCGAATCCACCAGGTGGCGTAGGTAGAGAAGCGGAAGCCACGCTCCGGATCGAACTTTTCCACTGCCCGGATCAGACCCAGGTTGCCCTCTTCGATCAGATCCAGCAGGGTCAGCCCCCGGTTTACATAGCGTCGTGCAATCTTGACGACAAGGCGAAGGTTGCTCTCGATCATCCGCTTGCGACCGGACTCCTCACCCTTACGCGCCAGGCGGGCAAAGTAGACTTCTTCTTCTGGTGTCAGGAGTGGTGAAAACCCAATTTCGTTGAGATATAGCTGAGTAGCATCCAGCTGCTTTTGACTGGTGAAATAACGTCCCCGGCTGGAAATACCCTCTTCGACTTCGGCCACCTCCCCGGTCGCCTTTTTATCAACTGTTTCTTCTGCTAACAGTCGATCCCCGGTATCGTCCATGTCCGACGACACACGATCGATGATGATAACTTCTTGCTCTGCTGACATTTGTCTTGCCCCGCCTCTCAATAATCCTGGATGTTCGTCCAATACTTCTTGTTATTGCGGACGTCTTTGTCTTCATGCTTTTTCTTCAGGACGTTTTGTTGGTCGGCCTGTTGCGGCCTATACCATTTTTGTTTTTCTTGTGCGAACGCGGTGTTTTGTCAGTGCCGGGGGTTCGATCCAGGCAGCCTGCTGACTGCTTCATTCACTGGCGCGGTGGCAGATAATGGATTGGGTCAACCGGATTGCCATTTTTGCGGATTTCGAAATGCAACATCGGTCGTTCAGTGCCACTGCTACCGAGTTCTGCGATCACCTGCCCGGCTTTCACATCCTCCCCTTCCTGCACCAGAATCTTCCGGTTATGGGCGTAAGCGCTTAAATAGTGCTCGTTGTGATTCACGATAATCAGATTGCCGTACCCAAGCAACCCGTTGCCGGCATAGACCACATTCCCGGTAGCCGCAGCCCTTACAGCATCCCCGGCTTGCCCGGCAATATCAACACCTTTATTGACTTTTCCCGATGTTGAATATACTGCAATTAAAGTGCCAACGTGAGGCCAGCGCCATTCGACTCGAGCCACGGTCTGAGTCTGGGAGGCCAGAGGCTTGTCTTTGCGCGGAGCCCTGGTTATCGCCGGTTTTGGTGCCGTGGCAGCTGTCTGCTTCGGCGGCGAGACACGGCTCGGCGTTCGGGGGGGCGAGGCAGCCGGCCTGCTAGCAGTGGAAGTCTGACTGCCCGAGGTTACATTTCCGCGAAGGTCCAGGCGAAGCACCTGCCCTGCCTTGATATGCCAGGGCGGACCAATGCCATTGGCATCACCCAACTCTCGATAGTCCCGACCATATCGCCAGGCTATGCCGTAAAGGGTTTCGCCAGACTGAACAACGTGCCGGCCCCAGTAGACCGGAGGATTGTATATGTCATCCCGGTAAATTGCCGGCGTATTGCAGCCAGACAGAAGCAGAAAGGCTATAAGGGGAAAAAGGACGAAAGGGCCTGTCGGCGTTTGTTCCATCAGGCGATAGCGCTCAAAGGCACCGGAAGGGAACCGCGGGGACACCGGTAAAACGGCATTGACTAGCCCACGCCAAAATCTCACAGGAATAAAAATGACCCAGTTATAAAAAATCCGTATAAACCATCATGTTTGTCGCAGCAGTTTCTAAACTTTTTATAGTAACCTGATAATATATTGGACATTTCTCCCAGAAAATCTGGTTACTGCCCGGCCCTCCCCCTGTTACCTCACGAAACACCTTTTTGTGCACTGACACCTTAGCACCATATTCGCCCCGAACTACGACACCGATGAGGCCTGGCCGCGCCTGGAAGCGATCCATTCCACTAACAGAACAAGGCCGAAGCCAACCAACGCCATGAACACGGCCAGAAGCACCTCAGGATCCTGTCCGGCCTGTTCCGCAAAGGTCCAGGGCCAGATACTTACCTCATGCAGGGGCACTTGTTCACCGGAGCTGTTGATTCGCCAACTAAGCGTTTCTTTCCAGGGCCAGACCTTGTTGAGTGCGCCAATCATAAAGCCGGTCAGCAAAGCAAGCACCAGATCATGAAAATGCTGGAACGCCCAGGTAAGCAGGCGGGCAATGGATAACAGACCTACCACGCAACCTGCCATAAATAGCAGCAGAATGCCCACATCCACTGATTTGATTGCTGCCAGCACCGGCGCATACATACCGATAATCACCAGGATGAAACTGCCCGAGATGCCAGGGAGAATCATGGCACAGATGGCAAGCGCACCGGCTCCGAAAAAGGCCAGTGCGGAAGGCGAGACCTCGCTGGCAGACAGAGTGGTTATCCACCAGGCGATAACAATACCGAACAGCAGCGGGATCAGGAGTGAGGGTTTATAGTGCCGGACCTGGCGCCCTACATGCCACACCGAGGCCACAATCAGGCCGAAGAAAAAGCTCCAGATAAGGATCGGGTATGTCACCAGCATATAACTGATCGCTGAAGCCAGGGTGGCAACGCTCGTCAGAATGCCCGCCAGCAGGAAGACCAGAAAGGTTCCGTCGCAGGCGCGCCAGAACACTCTGAACTGGCCCCGGGCCAAATGCCGGAAGACCGCACCGGGAACCGCGTTGACGGCTGCAAGCAGCCGGAAGTATATGCCGGTAATGAAGGCGATGGTGCCACCGGACACCCCGGGCACAATATCAGCTGCTCCCATGGCGATGCCCCGAAGAAAAACCGCCGCGGGGTGATGGTTACTGACGGTATCGCTATCAGACTCGGGACCAGGTAATGAAGAATCGACCATAACTATCGGACAACCCCACCCAGAAGTGGCACAAACCGGACCGGTTCAAGCTCTTTGTGATCAAAACGATCGCCCCGTCGGGTTACTTCGACCAATACCTGGTTCTCTTCACCCACAGGCGCAATCAGAATACCACCGTCTGCCAATTGAGCGAGCAATTCGCCTGGCACTTCAATGGGCGCAGCGGTCACGATAATGCCGTCGAAAGGGCCCCGTTCAGGCCAGCCCATGCCACCGTCAGCGTGTTTCAGGAACACGTTTCTGGCATTCAGCTGCCGCAACCGGCCCCGCGCCCTGTCCTGTAATGCCTTGATACGCTCAACGCTGTAGATTTCCGGGAACAGGCGGGAGAGCACCGAAGTCTGGTAGCCTGATCCGGTTCCCAGCTCCAATATCCGTGACGGCTCGTGAGCCAGCATCAACTCCGTCATCCGCGCCACGATATAAGGCTGGGACAGGGTCTGGCCATATCCGATCGGCAGCGACGTATCTTCATAGGCCCGATGGGACAGAGCCTCATCCAGGAAGAGGTGCCGTGGCACCTCTCCCATAATCTCAAGTACCCGGTCCGATTCGATGCCGGCTTCCCTGAGGCGCTGGACCAGTCGCATCCGGGTGCGTCGGGAGGTCATCCCGATGCCTTCGAGCAAGGCCGTCATCCCCCGCCCTCCAGCGAACCCTCCAGGGTAGCGACCCAGTCCCGGAGCCGGGGCAGGGCCTCATGCCGGGTCATGTCAACATGTACCGGGGTAACTGAAACACAGCCTTCGCGGACGGCATCGAAATCCGTGCCGGGGCCGGCATCACCGCCGACACCCGCGGCCCCTATCCAGTAACGTTCCTTACCCCGGGGACAGGTCATCGGAACCGCACCTTCACCACGTTCCCGATGGCCGAGCCGGGTCACCCGAATACCCGCCAACTCCTCCCAGGGCACGTCCGGGACATTCACGTTGAGAATAGAGCGCGGGCCAAGCACCAGAGGGCGCTCGCTCTCGAGTAGCATCCGGACAACCCGGGCAGCCGTCTCATAATGAAAATGACCATCATTAACCAGGGAAACGGCAATCGCAGGGAGCCCCAGGTGACGCCCCTCGGTGGCTGCGGCAACGGTCCCTGAATAGATGATGTCATCGCCCAGATTGGCGTGGGTGTTTATCCCGGAAACCACCCTGTCGAACGGCTCACGAAACAGTCCGTTAACCGCTAGATGAACACAGTCTGTCGGCGTTCCATCCACG
>JAXHUV010000052.1:0-12644 GCA_034189445.1 Pseudomonadota bacterium | reverse complement strand
ATCATAAATTATGTAAAGATGGGTGATATGAAAAGCCAGGTAGCGATATCACATTTTAAATGGCAAATTCGTACCTTCTGGTGGAGCCTGCTGTGGAGCGTTATTAGCCTGGTTCTGGTATATTTCGTTGTCGGTTTTCTGGGTTTTGTGATTCTCTTCTTTTGGTTTGTTTATCGACTGGTCATCGGTATGATCAACCTTAATAGCGGAAAAGGAATGTACGGTGTCGCGTAGGGTGTTTTGATTGATCTACGGCTGATCCTTTGGTTGTCCAACTGATTGGGTCCACCTCAAGCTTTCTGCGTAGCCGGAACGATGAACCTGCGTGGTAATTCGGTGCGCAGCCGCACTGGCGCTTGACGGGGATCAAGGCCAACGCCTGCGGCCAGCTATACACTGAAACGAGTTAAATTCCCAACAGCCCTGGAGATTGCGCGAATGTCAACGGAAAAGCACGACCTGATTCATGAATTGCCGAAATCCAAAGAAGCCATTCATCTGCTGAAGACCAGCAGCAATCACTTCGCCAAACTGTTTGATGAATATCATGAAGTGGACCATGCCGTTCATCGCATTGAAACGGGCGCTGAAAACACATCCGATGAGTACCTCGAAACGCTTAAAAAGAAGCGGCTGAACCTGAAAGACCAGTTGTTCTCGATGATTCGTGAATACGAGGCGTCAACGGCCAACTGAGTATTACCTGGCCGTCACGGAAACGTCTTTCCATCGTAATGCTCCGTGTGAACACTGATGATGCAGTACCATTCATTTCACAAGGAGCTGATTATGAAGTTACGCATGGCCCTGGGCCTGTTACTCTGCACAGTTGCCCTCTCTGTGGCGCAAGCCGCCCCGGGTAAGTCGCACCATGAATCCTGGGTTTCGCCCGATCTTGATGGCTGGAAAGATGTGTCCGCCGGAGCCTGGCATAAACGGGCCGGCGGCAAACAGCCCATCCATCTCGGACCACGGCCTTTCTGGCTGGTTGAGGACATGGATGAGGGCCCACTGAAGGAACGTCTGCAGTCTTGCAATGCCCGCCATCTCAAGCGTTCGGATTTCTCCATCGGCCACCGTGGTGCCGGTCTGCAGTTTCCCGAGCATACCCTTGAGTCCTACGTTGCCGCGGCGCGGATGGGCGCTGGCATTGTTGAATGCGATGTGGCGTTCACCAAGGACCGGAAACTGGTTTGCCGGCATGCCCAGAACGACTTGCACACCACCACCAACATTGTCGCGGTTCCCGAACTGAACGCCAAGTGCACCCAGCCGTTTGTACCGGCCGACCCGGCTTCCGGCACCCCGGCCCAGGCCGAGTGCCGCACCAGTGATATCACCCTGGCGGAGTTCAAGTCGCTGAAGGGCAAGATGGATGGCTTCAACCCCATGGCAACCACGCCGGAAGAGTATATGGCCGGCACCCCAGACTGGCGCACGGACCTTTACGCCAGCCGGGGCACGCTGATGACTCACAAGGAGAGCATTGAGCTGTTCAAGACGCTGGGCGTAAAGTTCACCCCGGAGCTGAAGTCACCCGTGGTGGATATGCCGTTTGAAGGTGACTATAGCCAGCAGGACTATGCCCGCCAGATGATCCAGGATTACCTCGATGCAGGGGTTAAACCGAGGGATGTATGGCCCCAGTCTTTCAATCTGGACGATGTGCTATTCTGGGTGAACGAGACGCCTCGGTTTGGCCGGCAGGCGGTTTTCCTCGATGAGTCGGAGCCCACACCTGAAAACACGTCACTGGCTTATATGGAAAGTTTGGAGGCACAGGGTGTTAATATTCTGGCTCCGGCCCTCTGGAAAATGCTGGCGCTCGACAGTTATGGTGAGATTGTTCCGTCTGAGTACGCCGAGAATGCCCGCACCGCGGGTCTGGACTTGATTGCCTGGACGGTTGAGCGCAGTGGCCCACTGGAGAATGGCGGTGGCTGGTATTACCAGACCGTGACCGATGCCATTAACAACGATGGCGATGTGTTCACAGTGATTGATGTCCTCGCTCGTGACCTAGGTGTAATCGGTATCTTCTCGGACTGGCCGGCGACAACAACTTTTTATGCCAATTGCATGGGTATGGCGAAGCACTGAGGTTAAGCAGGCGCAGCTCGGGGCTGCGCCTGCTTACAGTTACTGAGTTACAGTTACTGAACGTTTTCCAACTCACAAAATAAGTCTGCAAACAGGCCAGAGGATAGATGGCGTTTTGCCGTATCCGGCAAGGCCACCACGATGTTCTTGCCCTGGTATCCCGGCTGTTTGCTGATTCGTACCCCAACCACCACTGCCGCGCTGACGGTGTCCTCGAGGATACGTGCCGTGGCTCTCCCGGCTGATGCTGGTCGTCGGTCGTGTGGGCTGAGGTCAGGATAAAGTCCGCAGTTTGTTGCCGTGTGCCATGAAAGTGAAGGATTTTACGGCCATTTGGGGTAAAGTCTCCGGTTATCACGGTTTTACACGGTCAGAGCTTCACAGGCTGACCCGGGACGGAACAGAGGAGAGAAGAAGTTTATGTCCGCGACTGCATCCCTTGACTGGCAAACCACACCGGCCGCTGTCTGGCGTCGCCATCGCTCGGGGCTCAGGCCCATCCGCCGGCTCGATCCGGTGCAATGGCAGGACCTGACCGGTATCGGCCGGCAGCAACAGGCCCTTGCCCGCAACACCGAGCGCTTTCTTGCCGGTGAGCCTTCTAACAACGCGCTGCTCTGGGGGTCCCGGGGCACCGGCAAGTCGTCTCTGATCAAGGCGCTGCTGAATCGCTACCAGGAGCCTGGGCTCCGGATGATCGAGGTGGATAAGGATGACTTGGTGAACCTGCCGGAGATTGTCGATGACATCTGCGATCTGCCGTTCCGGTTCGTGATTTTTTGCGACGACCTGTCATTCGATGTCGGGGAGTCCGGTTACAAGGCCCTGAAAAGCGTACTTGAGGGTTCCCTGGAACTGCCGCCGGAGAACGTGCGGGTTTATGCTACCTCCAACCGCCGACACCTGATGCCGGAGTTTATGATCGACAACCTCAAGAGCGAGATGCGCGACGGCGAGCTGCATCCCGCCGAAGCCATTGAGGAGCAGGTCTCCCTGGCGGACCGGTTTGGCCTGCAACTGTCGTTTTATGCCTTCTCCCAGGAAGTATACCTGCAGGCGGTCGATGCGCTGTTTCCAGATGTTGATGACCGGGATAGTCTGCACCGGGAGGCGATTCGCTTTGCCACCGCCAAGGGTGTGCGTAACGGCCGCACGGCCCAGCAGTTTTACCGGCAGTTTGCCGGCGACCGGAATCTGGGCTAGGCGCTCGCCGCAGGCAGTTCGTGTTGTCAGGAATGGACGGCTGGGATAATAACCCGGAAGCCTACGCCGTCAATGCCACCTTGGGTGCGGTTGCGGGCTTCCACCCGGGCACCATGGTAGTCGACAATCAGGCTGACGATCAGCAAACCCTGCCCCAGGTGGCCCTGTTCCTGGCCGCCCCGCATCGAGACAAAGGGGCTGAATATGCCGGTTATGGCGTCTTCCGGTAGTGTCGAGCCCTGGTTGAAAACCGACAGGCACAGGCCTTCTGGCGTGGTTTCCAGGCCCACCTCAATCAGGCCATCCCGCGGTGTGAAATCCCGGGCGTTGTCCACCAGTTTGTCGAGCAGTTGCACCATCAGCTCTGGAGAACCAGTGATCGCGTAGCCCGAATCGGGCCCTGAGTAGCGGATCTGGTGGCTGCCATCGAGGGCCTGGTAGGCGGCCGTGGCTTCGGCGGCCACTTCCGCCAGATCAAACCTTTCTTTATCCGCATGGTCCAGGCTCTGTTCAAGCCGGGCAGCTTCACTCATGCCGTGGAGTATCTGCCGGAGGCGTTCGGTGGCCGAGGCGGCCCGCTCAATGTACTGCCTGCGGTCTTCTTCCGAGTCGCTGTGGTTAAGGTTTTCCAGCGAGGAACGGACTACCGCGACAGGGGTCTTCAGCTCGTGGGACAGTCGCCTGGAGAAACTTTCCAGGTAACGGTTGTAGCCATGGAGGCGGTCCACCATCAGGCTGAAGTGCCGCTGCAACTGGCCCAGTTCGTCCTTGCTTCGGGCATCCGGTACTTTCCCTGTGATCCGGCCGTCTTCGTCAATGCTGGCGCTGACAGCTCGTTGCAGTCGGGTAATCCGCCAGGACAGCCAGCTGGCATAGCCAAGCAGCACCAGAGTGAGTGCGACAATGATGAGGGTGCTGCGGGCAATGACCGAGCCGAGGGCAGAGCCGGAAACGGTCAGAATCTGGTCCAGTGACTGCTCCAGAATCAGCGTGCGACCACCGAAAACCTCCCGGGTGGTCAGCAGCCAGACGCTGTCATCGTCATGGCGGACCAGACCTGTCTCAGGAAGCGCCTCGATTGCCACCCGGTTAGTGCCGGTTTCGAGGGCGGTGGGGTCGGGCTGGTAGAGGCGTACCAGGCCCCGGAGCGCATTGAGACTGATCCGCTCGACCACCTGCAGTGGGCTCAGGCTGTCGAACTCCGGCGTTGTTGTGGCAGAGCCAGACTGCTGTCTTGCGATCACCCAGCCGGCTGGTTCAACGAGGCGGACCTGCTGGCCCTGGTTCAATTGTGGTTCCAGTTGGCGCTCAAGGGTCAGATTGCGACTGACCAGAACCGGCAGTGGGTCAACCGGCGTGGATATGCCCGCTGTCTGGTCGCTGCCCCACAATGCCGCAAAACCCAGACGGCTTCGGTCGGCTGGCATGGGCAGTTTCAGTTCCAGCTGCCAGCCGTCGCCGATTTCTCGCATGGAGCCGGAAATACGGTAGTTTGGTTGTTGGCTTGCCTCTTCCAGACCGTACAGCTGGCCCGGAGCCGGCGTGCGCAGTAGCCAGGATTTCCGGACAGTATCGGCAGCAAGGTTGCCAGGGGCAGGCTCCAGCCAGAGCCTGAGGCGGTCATGGGGCTGATCCGGGTTGCCGGGGTTAAAGAACACGGGTTGCCGCTGATTGACGCGAATCAGCAGATACAGGTTCCTTTGGTCGGTTACTGCCTGCCACCGCAGCGACGGCTTTCCGGCTTCGGTGCTGATGTGGCCTTGCCAGTTTCTTGCCTGGTTTTCCTTGTCGTAGCCCGGCCAGTCATCGCCATAACCATCCGGATTCAGGTTGCCGGCCAGGGGTTCAACGTAAATAGCTGGCTCATCAGGCCTGATAACGGCAGTGCCGATGATCTGGTCGCCGGCCGTCTCGGACAGTCTCCTGGCCTGTGCCTGCAGTTGCTGCCGGGCCTGTTGCCGGAGAGCGTCGTCCAGTTCCAGGACAAACTGAAGGCCTGCCCAGGGAATCAACAGCATCAGCAGGCTGGCGACGAACAGCTGGCGCTTGAGGCTCAAGGTTCAGGCCTCACGGGCATTCCAGCGGTAACCCAGGCCGTAGGCGGTCTGGATACCATCGAAAGTCTGATCCAGTTGCAGGAACTTACGGCGGATGCGTTTGATGTGAGAGGTGACCGTGTTGTTGTCCAGCACGGTGCTGGCCGCTTCCATCAGTTGTTCGCGACTGCGGACATGGCCCGGGTGCCGGACCAGCGAGTGCAGCATCCAGAATTCGGTGACGGTCAGGTCGATGGGGGTTTCGTCCCAGGCGACTGCCATGCGATCGACATTAAGGGTGAGCATGCCCCGCCGGAGAACTTCGTCCGGCTTCTGGAGGGCTTCGGCCCAGGCATCGGCCCGTCTGAGCAGGGCGGTAACCCGGGCCAGCAGGTGGTCCAGGCTCATGTCCTTGGTGACGTAGTCGTCGGCGCCAAGACGCAGGCCGTGGACGGAATCAATGTCGCTGTCACGGGCGGTCAGGAAAATAATCGGCAGGGTCTGGGACAGTGACCGCAGATCCTGGCACAGGGCAAAGCCGCCCTCCGGCTCATCGCCCAGGCCAACATCGATGATGGCCAGGTCCGGCAGTGATTGACGCAGCACCTGCCAGGCAGACGACCGGTCGCCATAAGCGCTCACGCGATAGCCGCGGCGCTCGAACGCGGCCCGGTAGTTGTCGCGGATGGCGGGTTCGTCCTCGATCAGTACAAGGTGTTTCTTCATGGTGGCGGCTGCTTCCCCTTGCCGGTGTGTGCCTATTTAACCACGGCAGGTGTTGATAACAAGAACGAACGGCCTTGTTGCCATAATTCATCATTTTTTGAGGGCGGATTGTCGATTTCCGCCATGGGAGTTCCTTTTCGGGTTGCTGAAATGGCGGTGTTTCGCACAGTCATGCAGTCACAAGGATTCTCTCATGATGCTCTCCAATTCTCTCTTGCAGCTCTACTCGACTTCTTCTGATAAGAGTCTGCCGCCCGGCCAGCGCCGGGTTCCTTCCGAAACACGCTGTGAATACGTCCCTGTACGCTCGGCTCCGCCATCCATGGCTCCGCACGGTTTCGGAAGGAACCCGGCGCCGGCCTCGTTCATGAGCCGCTTTCTGCACCGTCGTTTCAAGCAGATCTGTGAGGGAGTTAGCCTCTGGCTGGCAGTATTGCTGATGCTGTTTGGTCACCCACTGTATGCCGAAGCCAATGAGGCAGACAACGTCGGCCAGTTGCATTTTGTCGACGGCCAGGGGCAACGGCAGGAACCGGCGCTGGTGCTGGACAGTGAATTCGATATTCAGGTCAGCGGACTGATTGCCGACACCCGGTTGCTGCGCAGTTTCCGAAATACCAGTGACCAGTGGCGCGAGGGCGTTTTCGTGTTCCCGTTGCCTGAGAAGGCCAGTGTCTATGGTCTGACCATGAAAGTGGGGGAGCGGACCATTGAGGGCAAGGTGCAGCCGAAAGAGACGGCGCGGCAAACCTATGAGAAAGCAAAACAGGCCGGACAGCATGCGGCAAATGTGGAGCAGCAGCGTCCGAACCTTTTTACCGCCCGGGTTGCCAATATACCTCCGGGAGAGACGGTATCGGTGGCGCTGAAATACCAGCAGCCCGTGCAGTATCAGGCCGGGGTGTTCGAGCTCACTGTTCCGACCACGCTGACGCCGCGTTACATGCCGGGAGCGCCAGTGCGCAATGCACCCGATCAGTGGCAAGGCGGGTGGGCGCTGCCGACAACGGAGGTGCCGGATGCCGGTACCATCAGCCCGTTTACGGTTAACCTGGCTGATGTGGCGGCAGGCAGCCATCGTGCTTCCATTGAATTGGTGATTGATTCCGGGTTGCCGCTGGAGAGTGTCTCCAGCCCGTCGCACCGTCTTGCTACCCAGCAGGATGGCCAGACGTTCAGGGTTCGTCCCGATGGCGGCGAAATCCTGATGAACCGCGATTTGGTGGTGCGCTGGCGCCCGGTTATCGGGCTGGAACCCGCCGCAGCGATTTTTCACCAGTCCTGGCAGGGCGAGGACTATCTCATGGCCATGCTGGTGCCGGGCGAAAACGCCACCATGGTGCTGCCACGGGATCTGGTGTTCGTGATCGACACCTCCGGTTCCATGGCGGGGGCATCGATCCGTCAGGCCCGCCGTGCGCTTCAGGCAGGTCTGGCCACGCTGACGCCAAGGGATCGGTTCAATGTGATTCAATTCAACAGCCAGACCCACTCGCTGTTTATGCAACCGGAAGTAGCGACCGGGAACAAGCTCGCCCGGGCCCGTCGGTACGTGGACGGGCTTCGGGCCGACGGCGGTACGGAGATGGCACCGGCCCTGTCCAGAGCACTGGAAAGTGTAAGCGAGACTGAAGAAGGGGCGCGGGTGCGTCAGGTGATTTTCATTACTGATGGCGCGGTGGGTAACGAGGCTGCGCTGTTCCGGCAGATCCGTCAGCAACTGGGGAGTCAGCGGTTGTTTACCGTGGGTATCGGCTCTGCGCCGAACCGGCATTTCATGCGGGAGGCCGCCCGCTGGGGACGCGGTACCTACACCGCGATCCAGTCGCCTTCGGATTTGGACGGTCCTTTGCAGGCCTTGTTTTCGGCCATGGAATCGCCGGTTCTGACGGATATCCGGGTCGACTGGCCCGGGCAGGAAACCGGCAAGGAGTCTTTCCCGAGGCGCCCGGGCGATCTGTTTCAGGGCGAGCCGCTGATCCATGTAGTTCGGGGCGTTCCGGCCATGGGAAAACTGACGGCATCGGGTCGCCTGCCGGGTGGCAAGGACTGGATCAGAACGCTGGATATGCAGCAGGCCGCTTCCGCAACGGGGCTGCATCGGCATTGGGCGAGGGAAAAGATCGACAGCCTGGAGGATGAGGCGAAGGTAGCGGGCCGGAAGCCGGACAAGGCCGGCATTACCGAGCTGGCGGTCAGCCACGGATTGATGTCTACCTACACCAGTTTCGTGGCCGTGGATACCACTCCGGCCCGGAATGCGGAAACGCCGATGGTATCGGACAACCTGACGACGTTGCTGCCAGCGGGAAGTCAGGCTGGCATGCTGCGTTATCCGCGGACGGCAACGGCGGCGCCGCTGCTGATCGCGCTTGGCCTGGTCGGGCTGTTGTTTTCCCTGGCCATTGTGCTGCTGCAGAGGAGGGTGTTCGCATGACAAAACTACTGCTTCTGTTGTTGACCAGCTCTGCCACCTTGTTGGTATTCGGGTTATGGATTCCTCTCAAAGCGATTATTGCCCAGGAATTACTGGAGGTGGCCTGGGCGGAAAGCCAGGCCCGGCAGATCGAATCACGGCCCTGGCCCTGGGCGGATACCTGGCCGGTGGCCCGGCTGACCATTCCGGAGCTGAACGACTCGATGATTGTTCTGGCCGATACCCACGGCGAGAGTCTGGCCTTCGGGCCGGGTCGGCTGACCGGCAGTCGGGATCATGACGGAGCCGTGATCATCGCCGGGCACCGGGATACGCACTTCCGGCGCCTGAAAGCGCTGGAAACCGGCAATGAAGTTCGCCTGCAAGGCCGGGATGGCCGATGGCAGAGTTACCTTGTTAAGGGTGCCCGGGTGGTGGACAGCCGTTCAGAGCTGATTGATGCCCAACGGTTGCCGGAGGGTACCCTTCTGCTGGTGACCTGCTACCCATTCGACAGTGTCGATGTCGGTGGGCCACTTAGATACGTGGTAAGGGCCTTGGCAAAGGGTAAACACAGGGAGCAAATTGACACTGTTGCCGGCAGGCCTGGAAGTGCTTGAAGCTCCACTGTAAACAGGGCAACCTTATCAGCAGCCTGTCGGACTTACGACGATTGCTTAAGTCCGACAGGCTGCTGATTGTTTTGTTCAACGACCCTGAGGGAGAGGTAAGTAATGAATCTGATTCTGTTTCTGATTATAGGCGGTGTTGCCGGTTGGCTGGCGGGCCTGATCATGAAAGGCCGTGGCTTTGGCGTTCTGGCCAACATCGGTATTGGTATAGTCGGCTCTTTCGTTGGTGGTTTCGTTTTCCGCCTTTTGGGCCTGGCGGCCCAGGGCGCTATCGGTGAGCTGGTGACCGCGACGGTGGGCGCGGTGTTACTTCTCGCTATCGCAAGTGCAATCAAGAAGGCCTGAGCATGATCGTTCCCGTAACCGGAGTGTTTGCCGCAGTCATCGGCATTCTGTTGCTGGTGTTGTCAGCCCAGGTCGTCAAATTTCGGCTGAAGTATAAAAAGGGCCTTGGCATCACCGATGACCAGGATTTCGAGGCGGCCGTCCGGGCCCACGCCAACCTGGTGGAGTATGCGCCTCTTGGCCTGCTCCTGCTGGCCATCGCTGAGCTTAACGGCGTTGCCAGCGGATTGATTTACTGGACTGGAATGGCTCTGGTAGTGGGTCGTATTCTCCATGCCTTCGGCATGATCAATGGTCGCGGCGGCCCCCACTGGGCCCGGATGGTGGGCATTCTGCTGACCTGGGTGGCGATTCTGGTGGCGGCGCTATTGTTGCTGTGGAACGTCTGGCAGGTTTACGGCTGAACAGAATCAAAAGGACAAGCTTTACGAGGAAGAGGGGGCGCAGGAGGCCCCTTTTTTCTGGAAACGGCTTTTTCAGACTATCAGTTCAGAGTGCCAGTTCAGAGTGCCAGGGCCGCATCCAGCGTCAGGTACTCCAGCTCGACGCGGCGATTGGCTGCCCGGTCTTCCGGTCTTGCCAGTGGCCGGGCCGAGCCCCAATGACTGATGAGGATCCGGGACTCGGGAACCCCTTCCCGCACGAGAATCCGCGCTACCGTGTTGGCCCGCAATCGGGAGAGAAACCGGTTGTAATCTTCCGAACCGAAGTTGTCGGAGTGGCCATGAATTCTGATATTGACGGGGGGATGCTCCATCAGGTACGAAGCGTGTTGTTGCAGGAACGCAATGTCATCACCGTCCACGGAGTGCTTGTTGAAGCCGTAGTGGAACTTCATGCGGTGCGGGCGCCTGGTTCCGGCCTCGAAGTTGGCAGTAGTGAAGCCTGCGGCGATCGCGGCACTGGCAATCAGCTCCGGGTTATCCAATACGAGTACGGTCATCTGAAAACTCCCTGGTTCGGTATCCGGTTTTTCTTGTTATTCCTGTTTACTATTGGCTGGAGCAGGAACAACGATAATTGGCGAAAGGTCGATACGTGTCCCGGCACAGTCCGTCGATGGAAGCGATTAAATGTCATTTGTGTTACGCCTCAATGACAGCCAGGCTGGTAGTTCGGGCTTTTCCGGCTCTGTGGGGTGTGCCGCATTTCCGGGATTGACCCTAACAACCCTTGCGCCGGATTCCATTTGAGCGCGAAAAGAAGGCGTGGCTGTGGTAAAAAACACAGTTTCAGGGACAGATTATGATGAATTGTGACCGCCCATGCTGATTATCCCCGCCGAGAACGCCGTTAACTGGAAACGCCCGCCCTGGGTCACCCTTGGCCTGATCATGGCCTGCCTGTTGGTTTTTCTGTTCTACCAGGGGGGCGACAGCCGCAAACTCGAGCAAGCCGTTGAACAATATTTGGGCGCTGACCTTCACCAACTGGAGGCGCCGGCCTATGAGGATTATCTCCAGCGGCAAATCCGGTTTCAGGGGAACGCGGGCCGGGTCCACGAACTCCAGCGGTTTCAACAGCTTCGGGAACAGAACGAAAACGTCTGGCTGGCCATCAACCTGATGATGGACCGGGAGTTTTACCAGTACCTGCTGCAGAACCGGGATGTCCTCTGGGCGCCGGCGGAGAGGGCCTACTGGCAGGAGCAGCGCGGCGTCATCGAGCAGCAGTACCTCCAGAAACTGAGTGCCAACCAGCTTGGGCTGGTGCCTGGGCATCTTTCACTGTACACCCTGATTACCTACCAGTTTTTACATGGTGGCTGGGGCCACATCATCGGTAACCTGGTATTCCTGTTCCTGCTCGGGTTTACCGTTGAAAAGGCCCTGGGGCCGGGCCGGTTCCTGATCGCCTATCTGTTGTGCGGAGCCCTGTCAGGCTTGGTTTTTACTGCCTTTTCCGCTGGCAGTTATATCCCGCTGGTCGGAGCTTCCGGCTCCATATCGGGCCTGATGGGCATGTACGTGGCCATTTACGGACTGCAAAGAATCCGTTTCTTCTACTTTCTGGGCGTCTATTTCAATTACTTTCGGGCGCCGGCCATTGCCATATTGCCGGTCTGGCTGGGCAAGGAAATCTACGATTACTGGTATGCCGGCGCCACTGGTATCGCCTACATGGCCCACGCTGGCGGCCTGATCGCTGGCGCCGGCCTGGTCTGGCTGCTCGGCAAGAGCTGGCTTCAAGTGCGCGAAGAATTCTTCGAGCCGGAAAAGGAAGAACAGGATGCCCGCTTCACCACCGGCTACGCCCAGGCCATGGCCAGCCTTGGCCGCATGGAGTTCGATCTGGCACGGCGGCAATTCGAGGCTCTGCGCGAGCATTACCCACAACGCCATATCCTGCTCGAACATCTCTACCAGCTGGCCAAACTCCGGCCCGATCTGCCCGCCTACCGTGACCGGGCCAAAGAACTGATGAACGATGCCCTTAGCCGCCGCCAGCCAGAGCAGATGATTGCCGTCTGGCAGGAATATCTGAATAAAGGCGAGAGCTATCAGCCGCTGGCTGCCGAGGACCATAACCGGGTTCTGTTCACCAGTCTGAAGCAGCATGATCTCAAAGCCGCAGAGAAAGCCTTTGAAAGGCTTAAAAGTACGGGAGATGAACTACTTGCAATGGAGGCCAGCCGTATACTCGCAGAAGAATTCGAAAAGCGCGAGATGGCGTCCAAGGCTCGTTACTATCGGCAGATCTTGAATGATGGGGCTTTTTGATCGCTGGTGAAACCGGGTACCTTTCGTTGTTTACCAACCTGGCAGCGGTCAAAGAGCGGCGCCCGGGGCAGTTTTCCAGGTCTTGAAGAATTGGCGATGCCCGGAACTCCGGGGCGCCTGTCGAACGCATGGTGTCCACGACCCAGTCTCAAAACAGCTTGCTTGTTGGTTGGGCCGGAAATAGCCCGGCGGGGCCGGGCCATACAGTGGCGGGCTATGCATATGCAGTAGGTTGTCAGCCCCGGAAAACGACCGAGTTGGCCAGCGGCTCGCGCACGGTGCGCGTGCGGTTGGCATCCACGTCCGGGTCTTCATAACCAAAACTGATTCCCATCAGAATGCCGGTGCTGTCGTCGAGCCCGAATGCTTCCCGCACCAGATCCGGATAGGTGCGCATGCTGCCCATGGCACAGCTGCTGATGCCAAAGGCATGCATGGTCAGCATGAGGGTCTGGGCATAGATGCC